>CAZYAM010000026.1:0-24540 GCA_964645575.1 uncultured Ignavibacteriaceae bacterium | reverse complement strand
TTTGTCATGATGCAGCGTTCCATTTCCCTGCGATTTCTGTTCCGCATTTAAAACACTTCCCGTTTGATAGTCTATTTCTTGTCACTCTAAATCCCTGCCGTTCAATAAGAAGTTCGCGGCAGGAATAACAATATGTGTTTTCATAATTTCGTGTCTGTCCGGGCCGGTTACCGGTATAGACAAATCGTAATCCTTCTTTATAACCAATTTCTACAGCACGAAGTAAAACTGAGATCGGAGTAAATTCTTCTTCCGCTTCCATTTTATAATCCTGATGATAAGCTGTGACATGCCATGGAATATCCGGCGAAACAGAAGAAAGAAATTGAGCAATATCAGTCAACTCTTCGTTTGTATCATTCATACCTGGGACAACAAGCGTGACTACCTCAACCCACTTGCCGCGCTTGTGTAACGACTTAATGGTATCAAGCACATTCTGCAGAACGCCGCCCATTTGTTGATATGTTTTTTGACGAAAGCTCTTTAAATCGACTTTAAAAAGGTCAATCCATGGCTGTATATAGTCAAGCACCTCCTGTGTTCCGTTTCCATTTGATACGTACGAAGTGATGAGTCCGGCTTTCTTTGCGTGCTTAAATATCTCCACTGCCCATTCAGAAGTAATAAGAGGCTCGTTGTATGTACTTGTGATAATCGGTGCTTTACGGTGAAGAGCAATTTTAACAATTTCTTCAGCAGTAATTTCTTCTATTGAAGAAACGGCATGCGGATCTCGGAGTGTTTGAGATGTTATCCAATTCTGACAGAATGAGCAGTGATAATCGCAGCCGAGCATTCCAAAGCTTAGTGTTGCTGATCCGGGAAATACATGAAAAAACGGTTTCTTCTCTATCGGGTCAAGTGCGATACCGGAAACATAACCGAATGGAACATAAAGTTTTCCATTTTTGTTAAACCGAATTTTACAAATGCCTTCTTTTTCCGGCGGGATTTTACATCTGTGCCCGCATGCATAACACTGTACCCAGTTTTCTTTTATCCCGACATAGAGTTCTCCTTCTTTTGTATGATTCGCAAGAATTTCTTTAAACGTAACTTCCGGCATCGTTCACCTCACGAGTAAGGTACGATGTTAGAGGAAAGGAATCAAGGTTGATTCCAGGCACGCGAAAAAAGCAAAGTTTTGAATTATACTCAAAAAAGAACTCAACACCTGAAAGAAAATACATTTCAAGATACAGTTGGCACAGAAAGACCTTGGGAGCCATTTACACTCTTCCTGCTTATCTGTCTGCCTGGCGTTTGTTCGGTCGAGTGCACCTGAGTTACGATAGATCTAAATTGTACAGTAGCAATCGTACCAAGCTTTGAAGGATTTATATATGTTGTATCAATTTTTTTGAGAACAGTGGTTGAAATCTCGAAAAGAAATAGAGGCTCATCACTTTTTTTGCTTCCGTCAACAGTAAGAAACTTGAACATACTAAGAGACAGAACATCAAAGAACTGAGCATATTGCTTAATAAAAGGTTCGTGAGCGATAGCTTGAATAAAATCGTACACCTGTCGCAGAAATGAAACACGGGCGGCATCTTCAAGTTGTGCCCCTTCGAAAGCTTGTAAATTCACCAATTGTAAGAACACTTTTCGCTCCTGTGGATTGATGGTCACTCTTTTAAGATATTTAAAGAATGGGTGCCGTGAAAGCATGGTTGGGAAAGGCTTATTTGCATTAATAATATCTGCTACGGTTCCGTTCTTTAATTGCTTCAACTCATCTGTTATGGTCTGCTGGTGGTGAAGATGCTCTATGAGATTCTCGCGTTGCTGAATGTTTTGGCCTTTTGTATCTGGTTGAACCTCTTTCAGAAATTGGTTAAACGCGCGCTTCCTTAAAAACATTATCACTTTATTAGTTGAAGCTGAAGTTTCTGACTGGAAACTGAGTGAAGCAAGAGCAAAAACCAGAAATTCAGTTGCTGGATAAGGAGCATTCGGTCGAAACGACAGAACGTATACAGATAGAAATACTACTGCACTTATCAATAAACTTAAGAACTGACCATCTTCTGGTGATGTTAGCCACTCTGCAAATGTGTCGCCAAACAACATCATCCAAGCTACAGTACTGAGGAAGAATATCCAGCTAAATATTCCTGCGATAATTTTTTTGAAGGACAATGTATTGCTCGAGGTCAATTTAAGCGATAAATATTTTACCTGAGCTGCAGATACTATACACGAAATAATAGAGATAATTAATTCAGTACTCATGCTTCACCTCTTCAGACTGTTCTTCAAAGATACTATCACAAATTCACCTATTTATAGGATCTACAAATGTATTGCCACAAAGAGCTCTGAGGAAAACAAACCGAACCATAAACAAGAAGTTGTATTTTCTACAAAAGGGAATTTGCCACAAGTTTAATTCTCTCGTAATTCAGCTTAAATACGGCGGTACCTTTTTTGAAGAATCACAAAAAGAAGAAGCTTAATCATCATTTAAATAAGAGGTGACTTATGGGCTCTAATCAATTTTTACTTATAGCACTATGTTTCATAGTTGTAGGCGCCTCTATTCGTGTCGGAATCAACCAGTATAAGGCGAGCGAAATTGAACAAAACAAGAACGATCTAATTACCAGTATGCGAACCATTGCTACTAATGCATTAGTATATAGGACAAAAGGAAATTCATTGGGCGGAGGAATGGGATCATACGTCGGCTTCAAACTCTCAAAGTCTAAGAAATCAAATAATTTTGGTTCATATAAAATATCAATTGCAAAGAAAAAGGATAGAATTACTATTACTGCAACTTCCAAATTTGGCTTTGGAACAATCAAGATGGCATACGATAATAACGGACAATACGTTAAGAATTCTTTGAAATATACAGGTATGTTTAAGTCAAAGTAGAAAGACTATCAAGATTATTTTATTAAAACACAACTTGGATTTGGTAATAGTAGTCAATTAGCTAAGTTAATCCTCAAAGTAACGAACTTTGGTGTTTCGCCAACTACTATCACACTCTTATTTGCAGCATTTTCTTTTTTCCTTTTTTCTCTTTTTTGAGTGCCCCTTTGATAGGTATGTTGTACGACCGCATCTGATGCCGACCGATCCTCATCCTGAGCATTACCAATACAACGGATGGTTGACTGGCGTTTGCCGGCGCGCACTCTATCTGGATATTGTTCCTTGGACGCATCATTGATGGACTAGCAACTGGCAATTTTACAACGGCACAAAGCTACATGGTATATCTTGCCAAAGATGAAAAAGAATGAACGGCAAATACCGGACTCATCGGAGTAACATTTGGGATTGGAGTTATTCTCGATCCATTCCTAACGACGAACAACGGCCACCTTACCTGTTACAGTTTGAGAACCATTTTCTGCATACGCAACGATAAAATATATCCCGGATGAAACGAATGCACCATTTTTATCACGTCCGTCCCAAAACGCCCTGCCTCCTCCTTGTGCTTCAAATTGTGCCACGACAAAACCGCTTACCGTCATTACTTTAATAGTACTGCCGGCAATTAGATTGCGAATCGTTAACCTTTGTTCATTCGGCAGGATAAACGGATTTGGCCCGATATCCAGTTTCGAATATGATCGATTGGTCTGTACGGCTTCAATAGTAAGACTGGATAAACCTTCCTCTGTCCCAAAATAGACGATACCTCGTTTTTGGTCAATCGCAATTGACCTTACATTATCTGATAAAAGACGGCCATTTGTAGATGCAGCTTTGTAGGAATGGAGCAGCTCCGTGCAGTCTGAGTTAACAACAAAAACACCGTCATTCGTGCCAATCCATTTATTATTCAGTGCATCAACAGCTATAGTTTGGACAAACGGAGCATAAGCAAGTAAGGCGTAACTTAGAGTTTGTTCTCGTGGGAACTGAGGATCAGGTATTATTGTAACGCCTTTGCTTGTGCCAATCCACACTGCACCGTCAAGATCAACTGCAAAAGTCAGAACTATATCGCTTTTCAATCCTTCTGAAGCTGAAAGATGCCCCCAATACCCTTGTGTTGGATTACCGTATGCCGATATTCCGGAAAATGCCGGATTTTCATTAAACAAATAAACACCGTTTAATCTGTTTGCGGTATTTTTAGTAGCCCAAGGAAGATCTCCCGCAAGCCACTTAGTTCCATAATGATCTATGGCTATCGTGTGAAACCAACCGTCTAAAGTGTAATTTTGATACTGATTGTCAAAATAAGTTGCAGTTCCGTCATCGTTTAGCCTGAGCAGACTTCTGCCGCTTACAAGATTCAGATTAATTATCCATTCTTTGTTGTCATTGTCAACTGCGACTCCGCTGCTTACAACATAGTCAGGGGGATCAGAGATGGCAGATGGAAGACTGGGAGAACTGTAATAATTCAAGGTGTCTCGGATACTATCACCGACAACTTTTACCATTCCATAACCCCAAGAACTTACCCATACAGATTCTTTTATCCCAAGTGAAATCTGATAGAAATTTGTTCCGGGAAAATTCTTCCATTGAGTATTCTCTGATAACGATGGATCATATCGATAGAATCCGGCAGTTGAGTTTGAACCGGATGCCGCCCACAATACACCATCATCATCAACAACAAGACTACTGAATAAATTTGAGCTGGGACCATTGGGACAATAATAATTCCAATCCGATGCTATTCGCCTTGCCAATCCGTTCGATACAGTACCTATCCAAAGTGAAGAAGAGTAAGGAACAAGAATTGATCCCTGAGCAGCAGGATTTGAGTCAACAACCTGCGGCAAATCTGTAAAAGAAGATAGAGATTCTACTATCAAACCCGATCCTTCATTTCTTAGTATTAATAGTACTCCCCCACTAACACGAAGATCACTGATAGATTTCCCTGCAAATGCTCCTACAATACCCGATGATCCGTTTGCATAATATCCTAAACCATTTTCTGTGGCAATCGCCAACGTATCTTTAAATACTTTTAATGCCTGGATTCCAGTAATTGTACTATACACTGTCCATGGATCAGGAGCGGAAAGATTGGTTGCCGCTGAAGATGCAACAGCGAGTCCTTTATCGGTACCAACATATATATGGCCGGCATCAGTAAGAACACATTTTACAACAGGAGCAGATGTGAAACCAAAGCTTGCATATGTATCTCCAAATTCCCATTTATCGATCTTAAAAGGTATTACACCAAATACAGTAACAACAAGCATTGTATCGTTTTTAAGATAGAAATCTTGCACTCCTTTTTTAGAATCATCGTTTGGTCTATTCGCATCAATAGTCGACCATATTTCCGTTTCTAAATCATATGTATTGACAAATCCATTTGCTCCGCCGGCCCAAATACGTTTTCCGGATTCAACAGCAATACAATTTATATCGTTGGAAGAAAGCCCATTAGAGACATCAAATTTCCTGTATTGATCCGATGTTATATCATATACAAATATGCCGCTGTTCGTTGCCGTCCAAATACTGTTGCCCACGCGTACGGCACTTTGTATGGACTTCATATCGGTAAATACCTTCCATTGTCCTTCATTTTGCTGACTATGCGCATCCAAAGATAGAAGGAGGAGTAAAACGAATATTGTTATATGTTTCATAAACTAATTACCATTATTTGCTTTTTATTGTTCGGAAGAGCGCAGCCATTTCGATAGCCGTTAGTGCTGCATCCCATCCCTTATGTCCTTGTGAACCATAGGTACGATCTAACGCTTGCTGTTCATTATCCGTTGTCAGAACTCCAAATATTACGGGTATAGAATGACGAAGCGCTACATCCTGAATGCCTCGTGCCGTTTCCGTAGAGACATACTCAAAGTGCGGAGTTTCTCCGCGAATAACTGCGCCGAGGCAAATAATTGCGTCCCACTTTTTTTGAGCCGCTAACCGATTTACCACTTGAGGCAGCTCAAATGATCCCGGACAATATATAACCTTCCGGTTCTTTTCCGGCACGTTATGTGTACGCAGACACTGTTCAGCACCTTCTAAAAGCCTTTCTGTAATAGACTGATTGAATTTGCTGACGACAATAGCAAATCGGAACTTTTTTGCCGATTCTTGAAATACACGAGGAATATTGTTTTTTGGATTCACAGCAACTCAAGAAAAAAGACGGTTGCGCATATCTTCGACTACATCCAGCGGCACGGTATAGACGCCAAAAACATTCTCATCATTCTTCTTGCCGCCATGATAATCGGAACCGCCGCACTCAAGAAGGAAATACTGATCAACGACACCGCGATAGAATTCCTGACGTGCTTCGTTATGCGATGGATGCACTACTTCAATACCATCCAAACCCGCTTTGATAAGAGTTGACAATTCCACATCTGTTGTATATTTACCCGGGTGTGCAAGAAATGAAAGACCGCCAGCCTGAGTAACAAGCTGAGTCGCTTCGATAGGCGAAAGTTGATATTTTTTTTCATATGCCGGGGCGCCTGCGCCAATATATCTTAAAAAAGCTTCGTGATAGGTATCCGTTAATCCCTCTTCCATTAAAGCGCTTGCAATATGAGGGCGCCCCACCGAACCGACTCCGGCTTGATCAAGTACTGCATTCAATTTTAAAGGGATATTGATATCGTTGAGTTTTTGAACAATCCGCTCAGCGCGTTTTAATCGTTCGTAGCGAAAAAAAGAAAGATAATCCAATAACTTCTGATTCGTATGATCAAAGAAGTAGGCAAGCAGATGGATATCCTTATCATTTAACGCAACACTCAATTCCACACCGGGCACAACTTCTATACCGAAGCTTTTTCCTTCTTCGATTGCTTCATCTATTGCACCGACATTATCGTGATCAGTAATTGAAATGACCGAAAGTCCTACCGCGTGAGCCCGTTGAACAATTTCTTTAGGACTTCGTGCACCGTCGGAGTATGTTGTATGAAGATGGAGATCAGCTCGAGGATTATCATACCGTCTGGTATGCTCCGTCAGATCATTCCTCTTCTCAGCCATAAATACTCGTACAGACTTTTTTTCTCACACGCATCTTTATCCTTGAGCTTGATCTATAATAGGGTAAAAAAGACGTTCTATAAATATTTTTTTCTGAATCCTTCATAATCGTTAATGATAAGCTTGTTCCCCTGCATCTGAACTTCTCCATTTTCGATGAATAAATGAATCATACGGGACACTGTTTCGCGAGACGTACCGGCCATATTGGCAATATCTTGCTGAAGCGGCAAATCATCAATTTCTACTTTCCCTTTACGGAATACGCCAACATCATCGGCAAGAATTAGCATTACGTTGGCAACTCTTCCTTCGGCATCTTTTAATGATAGGCTCTTGATCTGCATATCAGCTTTACGCAGCCGCATCGCAAGTTCTGCTAAGAGTGAAATTGTTACTGTTGGAAATTCATTCAATAGCTCTAAAAAATCCCGCCGATGAATCATGAATAATTCGGATTTTACAGTCGCTATTACACTTGCCGATCGCGCTAATCCATCCAATAAAGACATTTCGCCGAAAAATTCACCCGGCCCGAACATCGAGAGAATGACTTCCCGCCCATCTTCATCCATTCGTACTACTTTTACCTTGCCCGAGATGATAACGAAGAGAGCAGCACCGCTTTCCTGTTCAAGAACGACGATATTGCCTTTTTTATATTTTTGACTCGTACCGAGTTTGACAACTTTCAGCAAATCCTTCTCTTCGAGTTCTGCGAAGATAGGTACATTACGGAGAAAATTAATTTCGTCTTGAGGCATTTTAGTCCCTGAATGATATGTAAATTAAGCTGTCTGATTTATATGAAATCAGGACTTCGCACAGTTTGAATGTTGTCAATATATCTTCCGGTGTTGTGAAATGCAAGGTTTTAATAGCATGAATTCAGGAATCCATTGTCGATGCTTTCTTATAGATAACCTAACATGATTATTTTACTTTACTTTTCCTAATTCGCCCTTGAGCAAGTCAATAACTGCCACAGGCTCCGGATCTTCATTATTTAAGATAGCAAGGTAGAGAGTCATCCAATCACCAAAATGAATTAGCGAAAACATACGAGTAAGCAGCGATTTCCCTTCACTCGTTACTTCCGTTACCATACCGGCATATTGTGCTATGATTTGCCTTGTAATTTCTTCTCTAATTGCAACACGCTTATGGGTACCTGCATCCTTAAGAAAGATTACATGCATCTGTTTCATTAGGTCGGTTAATACCTTCCATCCCACAAGCTCATTATGGTTCATTTCCGGTAGGACATGACCGGAGGATAGCTGCTTGGCGTTTTCCGCAATTTGCCCGCGCCATCGAATATTAATAGTATCGAGATGCTCGACCGGAGAATAAATGACCGGGAATTTACCTTTGATACGTTCTGCCAGCTTCAAAGGCGCGTTTTCTATCGATTCCGGATCGCTATAGAGTGCGGCTTTGGCTTTAAGAACCTGGATTGTCTCTTTTATATCTTTGTTTTTTGATTTTATCAATCCCAATTTACCAAGTACGACGAGCAACGGGAAGAATGAGTATCCGAGAGCCGCACGCGGAGAAAGACCGGACGGAATTTTTATCCATGGCTGTTTGAATTTTTTCGCCGTCTTGGCCGTTTCTCCCCCTGTACTGATACAAAGAACTCTCGCTTTCCTCTTTATTGCATCTTTATGCGCAGAGATTGTCTCTTCCGTGTTGCCAGAATAGCTGGAAACAATAACAAGCGTATTTTTCCCGACGAATCCCGGTAAAACATAATGCCGATTTACTATAAACGGTACTTTTAGCTCTTCTGCAAGATACGAACGAAGTAAATCTCCACCGATAGCCGAACCGCCCAATCCGGTCAGCACGATATTTTGTACGCCTTTTATGTTTAGCTTTACTTTTGTCTCTTTCCCTATACGAACAGCTTGCTCGATTTGTTTAGGAAAATCAGCAATCCAGATCGACATTCCTTTTGGATCTTTTCGCGTAATATCGTCAAGCGTCATCATTATTCTCCTTTTAATATCTCTTGATAGTTTAAAGCTGTAAACGGTTCACCGATTACAATCAGCTTCAGCTATCTGCTTTAAATTCTGTTTATTCTAAATTCTTTAAATTGTATTTTCACACTTATTCAATGGGGATGTCGGGAAATTTACGTTTCATCAGATTTTTTAAGTACGTTCTGATTTCATCTTCCGATTGCATCATCAGTACGCGTTCAGCAACGTGTATCGCTTCCGTATAATGGATCGAACGGATAATTTTCTTGATTTCCGGTACTGCATTCGGTACTACGCTGAACTCATCCAGGCCGAGTCCAACAAGTAGGATAGTTGCCAGAGGATCACCGGCCATTTGTCCGCACATACCTACCCAGGTACGTTTCTGTTTTCCGCGTTCGATAATACGCCGTAAGAAACGGATAACAGCCGGATGAAATTCTTGAAAAAGCTCCGAAACAATATCGTTGCCGCGGTCTACTGCCAGCAGATATTGAATAAGATCGTTTGTACCGATGCTGAGAAAATCTACCTCGCGACCAAGGTGGTCTGCCGTAATTGCTGCTGCCGGCACTTCAACCATAACGCCAAGTTTTATTCTTTCGTCAAATGCAATTTTTCGCGCTCGTAAATCATCTTTAGCTTGTTCAATCAATTGTTTCGTAAGTTTTACTTCTTTCAAGTTGGTCACCATTGGAAGCAAGATAGCGATATTCTTCCTGCTGCTTGCACGCAGAATAGCGCGCAATTGATCAAGAAATATCTGGGGTTTATCCAGCATAACACGAACACCGCGCCAGCCAAGGAACGGATTGTGCTCCTTTACTGTCTGAGCCATAAATTTATCACCGCCGATATCGAATGTGCGGATAATAGCATCCTTTGGATACACCGATTCCGCAATGCGGTGGTATACCCCATATTGTTCCTCTTCGGTCGGGAATACTTCTTGACCGAGAAGCAGGCTTTCCGTGCGATAGAGTCCAATTCCGTCGGCGCCCTGCAGTTTAATGAACTCAAGTTCTTCTTCTAATTCGACATTAGCGGCAAGTTTAATACAATGTCCATCAAGTGTTTCGGCGGGAAGTTCGCGAAGGGGTGCGAGCGTTTCTTCAAATGCATGATACTGTTTTTTCTTCTTCTCGTAACGTTTTAATATTTCCGGACTTGGATGGATAACAATTGTGCCGTCATATCCGTCAACAATGATCGGATCATCGGTATGGGCAAGCAATGAGACTTGATGAACACCGACAACGGCAGGAATCTTCAATGCACGCGCAAGCAATGCCATATGTGAAGTTGAACCGCCAATTTCCGTTGCATATGCCATAACCTCATTACGGCTGAAAATAAGTGCATCAGCTGCGGCAAGATTGTGCGTTACGATAATATGAGAGCCTTCAATCTTCGATACAAGTTTTTGTTCCTCGAGGTTCCGAAGAATACGATTCTCTACATCGAGAAGATCGTCAGCACGTTCGCGTGTATACTGGTCATTTGACGCCATCATCAAACGATGATATTTTTCCATTTCGTCTTGAATGAAAAATTCTGCATTTTTTCGTTCTTCCCTGAGTCTCTTATAGATAACTTCAAACAGAACCATATCTTCAAGGAGGAGAAGCTGAGCTTCGAATATTTTGGACTGATCCACTCCTAATTTCTGCTCAGCGAAATCCAGGACTTTTATAAGTTCTTTTTTAGATCGTGCAAGAGCGTTTTTCAGACGGTTAATCTCTTTCTCAACTTCGCTGATGTCAATAGTCCGAGTTTGGATCGTCGGCTCATGTTTACGAAAAAGATATACAGGTCCAATGGCAATACCCGGCGATGCCGGAATGCCTTTCAGCTTTAACTCTTGTTTGGCTATCTTGCTCATTTTACAATATTTAGCAATTAATGAAAATCCGTCTTTATCTAAGCTATATAGGTTCGCCAAAACCGCTGTCAAACAACTTAATCATAGCATGGTACGCTTCTTCTTCATCAGGCCCGTTAAAGCGTATTAAGAGTTTAGAACCCTGTTCTGCGGCCAGTGTCATCACACCAATGATACTTTTACCGTTGATCTGAAAGTCGTCTTTTTCGATAAAAAAATCCGATCGGAATTTAGCCGCAAGTTTGACAATCGACGCTGCAGGTCGAGTATGTAAACCTGCTCGATTCCTAATCGTTACTTCTTGTTCAATCATTCACAGCACATACTATTAGTAAGTTCTATTTAATAATTTTTCCGTCATCCAACGGAGTGTCTCGCGCGCCGTGGAAACCGGTAAAACTGCAAGTTGATTTTTTGCTTCTGTGATATCGGTTTCAATTCTTTTTTTTGCGGAATCAATGGCGCCTGTTTCTTCATAGATTCTTCGAAATAATGGCACCCGTTTACGCGGCACACCGCCGTCAGTGAAAACATGCTGGAGTATTTTTTTCTCTTTCCCTTTTGCACGGCGCATTGCTTCAAGAAGAAGGAATGTTTTCTTTCCTTCCACCAAGTCCCCGCCGATCGCCTTACCGAATTCCTTCTCATCAGCAATAATATCCAGCAAGTCGTCTTGAAGCTGGAATGCACGCCCGACGTACTCCCCGTACCGCCGCATTGCCTCCAATTCCGCTGGAGTGGCTTTCCCAATAAGTGCACCGATCTGTGTTGCAGCGGAAACAAGCTTTCCCGTTTTCTTTTCGATCATCAATAGATATTCATTTACATGAACACGATGGCGGGTCTCGAATTCCTTATCTAATGATTGCCCTTCACAAACTGTAATGACACATTCCGTAAACAATTTACTGATTTCCTGAATATAAATCGATTTTGTTTTAAGCAAAGCACGATGGGCAAGTCCAAGAAGAACATCGCCGGAGAGTATTGCAATATTTTCATCCCATTTCTTGTGGACTGTAAGGCGGCCGCGCCGTGTTTGCGCATGATCCATAATGTCATCATGAACCAGTGTAAAATTATGCAGGATTTCAATTCCCGCTCCGGCATGCAGTGCATCAGTTGCAATACCACCGACCGCTTCACACGCAAGCAATGTTAACACCGGACGTATTCGTTTGCCGCCGGCAGCTAAAACATATTTCGCCGGGGTGTATAATGTCTGTGGTTTATGTTCGTTTATAAAACCACGAAGATAACGCTCAACGGTCGTTTTATGCCGCACGTACCTCTGTTCTGGATTCATATCTTTATCACACTCTCTGGATCATTTGCTGATTTTGTAGTGCTGCGATGGACTGCGAACCGGTCAAGAACATAATACCTTTTAATTCGCATTCCCATTGATCGATAAGCCGGAGAACTGCATTCACTCCGCCGGTTGCAAGTGCCTTTAGAACCGGCCGTGCAACAGCAACATAATCGGCGCCGAACGCAAAAGACTTCGCAATATCGATTCCATTAGAAACTCCGCCGGATGATATCACTTCCAAGCAAGATGATTTACTCTTAACTTTACACACACCCCTTAACGCCTCTACCGTGGGAATTCCCCAATCCCAGAACTCTTGTGAATTAAACTCCACTTCTTTCTTCTTCCTTTTCCCTTTTTTACCTTTACCTCTCAGAATCTCAATGCCGGCCCAGCTGGTTCCTCCCGCTCCTGCGACGTCAATGATCGTTACTCCACTATCGACAAGTCGCTGTGCAACATCTGCGGAGATGCCTGCACCGATCTCTTTTACTATCAGCGGAACAGGAAGCGCCTTTACCAGCATTTCAATTCCGGCAAGCACACCATAAAAATTTGTATCACCCTCCGTTTGAAGTAATTCCTGTACAGGATTTAGATGGACAGCAAATCCGTCTGCACGAATCAATTCGATTAAACGAAGTATCGGAGAAGCATCCTGTAACTTTGCCACTTCTGCCGCGCCTATATTCCCAAATATCGGAATATCGCTTGCCACTTCACGCACCACCGAAAATGACCGAAGGTATTGAACATCTTCCAGTGCCTGACGCTGACTACCTACGCCCATAGCAACCTTTTTGATTACACACGCTTCTGCAAGCTGTTTGTTGATTTTCATGGCATCCGCATAACCGCCGGTCATACTGGATATGATAAATGGAAACGATATTTTTTTACCCATGAATGATGCCGACGTATCAATATCGGACAGATTCAATTCAGGCAGTGCATTGTGTTGAAAATCCCATCGTTCAAAACCTGTTGTCTTCGAGCAAAAAGAGACGTCCTTGGTTAAGCTGATATCTATATGCTGCCGCTTACGTTTCGATGTCCGCACAATTTTCATATATAGTTATTGCTATAGAATAATAAAGAAATCGGTTTCGAGAAGCAAGGTAGGCCGGGAAAGACGTTTCTTGATTTTCCCTCAATTTTTCTGTATCTAATTTAACACACTGGTACATTGAAATGGAAACAGCGAAATCCTGAATGCGGGAAAAACCATTAACAAGACATAAAACGTATTTTTTTTCCGATGCTCACCTTGGCATTGGCTCTCCTGAAGAGGATCATCAGAGGGAATTGCGTTTAATTCGTTTTTTAGATTTTATTCAGCATGATGCCGAACAGATATTCATCGTCGGCGATTTATTCGATTACTGGTTTGAATACAAAACGGTTGTACCAAAAAAATATTTCCGCCTTTTGGCAAAATTTGCCGATATAATCGAACAAGGCATTCGCGTGTATTTCATTGTAGGCAATCACGATTTTTGGGTGAAAGACTATTTTCGTATTGAACTGGGTATGGAAGTACACCGTAATCCCATTGAAACGGAAATCCGGGGAAAACGGTTCTTCATTCATCACGGCGACGGATTAATGAAAGGTGATATCGGCTACAGGATACTCAAAAGAGTTCTTCGTAACAGGGTAAATATATTCCTCTTTTCACTCATTCATCCGGATGTGGCCGGATGGATTGCGCGATTGTCATCGCAGGCCAGCCGGCGCTACACAAGCAACAGAACTTACGAAAGCAGCGATATGACGGATTTTGCTGCGCAAAAGATCCAGGATGGATTTGATTTTGTCGTAATGGGGCACAACCATATCTCATCGTTTCAAAAAATTGGAGACGGAGCATACATCAATCTCGGCGATTGGATTTTTGAAAACACTTACGCTGTGTTCGACGGCAAAAAAATAAAACTTATTAAGTATCCAGATTAATTGAATAATACAAAATAGAGCACGACAAATGGCTGATCGTAAATTTAGTCCGGAAGAGATGGAACGATATTTCAATGATCCGGAATACCGGCATACACGCATGAAATTCAGTAAAAAGTACTTCGGCATAAAGTACTTAATAGTCTACATTATTGCTTTCGTTTTCGTCATACTTGCCACTTGGTACTCTGTGTATATTATTGACGGACTGCCGACTCTTGAGCAGCTGGAAAATCCGAAACCGGAGCTTGCTACAAAAGTCTATTCTATCGACGGTGAAGTACTGGATCAATTCGCATATAAAAACCGAACACGCATTTCATTGAACGAACTTCCTCCCGGATTGATAAAGGGATTGATTGCCACAGAAGACAAAGATTTTTATAACCACTGGGGCGTCAATTTATCTCGGTTCTTCCGGCAAATGATAATAAATGTTGTCACTTTCCGTCAGGCAGGAGCAAGTACGATCACTCAACAGCTATCGCGGAATTTATATAAACTGCAAAGCAGACGTGAAAGTATGTTCGACAAGATTACAAGAAAATTACGTGAATTTCTTACATCTGTACAGATCGAACGTAATTTTACAAAGAATGAAATTTTGGAGCTATACCTAAACGTATCCTTTTTTGGTAGGAACGCTTACGGCATCGAATCCGCCGCACAGACTTATCTCGGCAAGTCCGCTACAGAATTGACACTGCCAGAGTATACTTTATTCATCGGCATGCTCAAGGGACCGAATTATTACGATCCAATTCAGCACAGCGATCGTGCTCTTGCGCGCCGTGATATAGTAATCAATCAAATGGTGAAAGATGGATTATTCAACAAAGAGACAGCAAATCAAATTCGAGCCGATTCACTTGAACTAAAATCTAACGAATCAGAGTTTCGTTCCGGAATTGCACCGCATTTCGTTGAATGGATCCGCCGACAACTTCTGAAAAAAGCCGAAACTTATGGTTATGATATCTATAGGGATGGCCTGCGTGTTTACACTACACTTGATAGTCGAATGCAGCTGCATGCGATTTCAGCTATCGAAGATCATTTGCATGGTTTCCAAACGGAATTCGACTCAACATGGGATTGGAGAGAACACCCCGATATCTTGACCGATGTCATGAATAGAGCAATCCGGGATGATGAATCGTACCGTAAATCTCACAATGTAGCAATCCGAGACAGCATTCGTGCATTTTTACTCGGCAATCGCAGTTTCATCGACTCAATGAAAAAGGCAGCTCAGACAATTGAAGTAGGCTTTGTTGCCATCGATCCGCATTCGGGACAGATCAAGGCAATGGTTGGCGGCCGGAATTATCGCACTTTCAAATACGGATTGAATCATGTAACACAGATTCAACGCCAGCCCGGTTCGGCTTTCAAACCATTCGTTTATACTGTAGCACTTGATAATGGATATCCGGTTTGCTACGAAATGCTGAACCAGCCTGTTACCATTCCAATGCCCGATGGCACCCGCTGGGCACCTGAGAATTTCAATCAAGATATAGGCGGTAAATATACATTACGCAACGGACTAAAATACTCTAAAAATCTTATTGCTGTGCGTGTTATTCTTGAAATCGCGCCTGCCAAACAGGTTTCCGAATATGCACACAGAATGGGCATCACATCGCGCGTACCTGCATATGAATCTCTTGCTCTTGGTTCTGTCGAGGTATCGCCGTTAGAACTGACATCGGCTTTTGGCGTATTTCCTAACGATGGTGTGCTTGCTTCTCCTGTTGCTATCCTTCGTATCGAAGATAAAGATGGAAACATCATTGAAAGCAACTCACCTAATAATAGAGAAGCGTTGAGCAAAGAGACAGCATACCTCATGACTGACTTACTGGAAGGCGCAGTGAACGGCGGCACAGGATCAAGAGTGCGTTCTTATTACAGCGGTCCATGCGCAGGCAAAACCGGTACAACAAACGATTATGCTGATGCCTGGTTTGTCGGTTTTACTCCGCAACTGGTGGCTGGAGTATGGGTTGGTTTTGACGAACCGCGTATTCGTTTAGGAAGTTATAACGGCCAGGGCGGCCGTGCGGCTGCACCTATCTTCGGACGATTTATGCAGCAGACATACGAAGACCCTGAAATCGGTTTGCCGCTGCAGTATTTCTCTAAACCGGAAGGCATTATTACCGACACCATTTGTGCCGATACGAAAAAGAAAGCTCGTGAATGGTGTCCGAATAAAACAATAGAAATATTCAACGCGAAATATCCGATCGGACTGTGCGACAAACATACTTCTGCTGATTGGAGCCGGGACCAGGAAGGCGAGGATATAAGGAAAAACAGCAAAATCACATGGTAAAATTGTGATCGGCGTTGTCTTTTTTTCATCAAATGTATAAAACCTGTTACTTAGCTTTGAGCACTTCTCTCACTGCTGATCGAATCTGACCGGGTTCAACATTATCCACAACTTTTACTCTGCCGATCTCCACCGGCAGAACGAAACGAAGTTTTTTTTCAATACGCTTTTTGTCGCGTCCCATAGCAATTACGACATTCTTCATCTTTAATGAAGAAAGATTTGCTTTTATTGGTACTCGGCGGATAAGAGATACGAGCCGTTTATAAGAATCCGCATCTAATAATTCCATTTCTTTCGCAATAGAAGCTTCACCGATCATCCCCAGAAGCACAGCTTCACCATGCTTCAGAATTTTATAACAGCCGGCTGATTCCAATCCATGGCCTATGGTGTGCCCGTAATTGAGGATAGCGCGGATTCCGGATTCTCTCTCATCCTGCGAGACAATTTTCGCTTTGATTGTCGCACATGCAGCTTGTACATACATTAATGCCTCAATATCAAACTGCAATAACTCTTCAAGATGAGTTTCAAGAAAGGCAAACAACTTCGAATCGCGAATAACGCCGTATTTAATAACTTCGCCTAAACCGCAAATCATTTCACGCCGAGGCAACGTCTTCAGATATTCGACATCCATCCATACAAATACAGGCTGATGGAACGCACCAATCATATTCTTTCCTAAGAAATGATTAACACCCACTTTCCCGCCGATAGAACTATCCACATGGGCCAGCAATGTTGTCGGAACCTGTACTAACTTTATGCCGCGTTGATAAGTTGCTGCAATAAATCCTCCAAGATCGCCAACCACACCGCCGCCAAAAGCTATTACGGCAGCACTGCGCGGAATTCTTTTTTTCAGCATTATTGTAAAGATTTTATCGGCAGACGCGAGGGTTTTCTGTGTTTCTCCTGCCGGGACTGTAATTACGAAAGGCCTGAATTTATTATGAATTAAACCTCGCAGCAACGGCTTAAGATGAAGACGCGCTACATTCTGATCTGTGATAATTACGACGGTATCCGAAATCCCATACCGGCGGCAAGCAGCAGCAAATGATGACACCATTTCACTGCCTGCAATAAGAGGGTATGAACGATCGCCTAGTTCAACATCAATTTGCCGGTAAGCCATATGATCATTCCTCATCAATCAGACCGCGGACATTCTTTATAATTTCGTCTACCGTCACACCAATGCGCATATTGTCAGCGTTAATAATCACATCGGCTCGCGAATAGAATGGTTCCCGAAACAAGAGGAGTTCTACAATCCGTTTTTCCAATCCTTTCCCCTGCAAAGGATTACCCGATGCATCTTTCAGCATTGGACGATCGCTTTTATATTGCACACGCTGAAGAATCTCTTGCGCGGTAAGTTTAAGATAGACAAGGATTCCGTGCTGAGATACAATCTGACAATTCTCTTCATTGGCGATTGTCCCGCCTCCAAGAGATATAACAGAGTGATCCAGTTTTGTAAGCTCATGCAACGTTTTTCGTTCAATAAGACGAAATGCTTTCTCGCCTTCTGTGCGAAAAATTTCCACAATTTCTTTCTGTGTCTTCTGTTCAATCAAACGATCAACATCTATGTAATCATATCCAAGTGTATTGGCAAGAATAGGACCGATCGTACTCTTCCCGCTTCCCATAAATCCGGTAAGAAAAATAATTGATTTCCTGTTTTCGTGAAGCATTTCTTTCATTGTCCATGAAAAAAAAGGCGTCCCGGTAAATCGAGACGCCCTTATTAAAAAATTTTTATCCTAACGGAAGAATTTATCTCGATTATCAACAATGTCGGCTTTCTCACGCAGCGCGGTATGCCAATCCGATATCGCACGGCTACGTTTCTCCTGTAAGATCTGTCCACTCAGCAATTCCCGCTCCGAGCTGTACTTCACTGAATCAAAAGGCGACTTCGATAAAAGCTGAATAATGTAGTAACCGCGGTTTCCTTCAAATGGTTTTGATAATTCGCCCGGATTCAATGAGAGAGCACTACCGATGAACTTGAGATCTCTCCCAATACCCGGAGGACCATCGGTTGGCTTGAACACACCCGTATTTTGGGCAATTAAATTTACATTGGATTGTGCCGCTGATATAATATCGCTTGAAGATGTTAACGTTTTATAAAAAGCATCCACCTGTTCACGGACCTTTTCCATTTTTTTCTGCTTTATTGCCATGGATTTCACAGTAATTTTAACTTCCTCAAGCGAACGAATACCTTCTTCTCGAACATTTGACACCATTATCACGATAATTCCGTCTTTTGTATAGATCGGTTCACTGATCGTTCCCAGCTTATTACCGAATGCAAAGCTCGTCACCACATCATTCTGACCTATTCCGGGAATCGATCCTGTTTTTTGGAACTCAGGAGTTTCAAGGACCCGGTATTTACTGTTCTCCGCAGCTTTTTCAAATCCTTCATCCTTTGCCAAATAAGCAAAGTCCTGCGCATACTGATACACGGTTTCGATCGTCTCTCCGCTTGCCCTAACTTTTAAGGCAAGGTCGACAATCTTTATTTCGCGTCTGTCTCTGCCTGTTACTTTAATAATATGCCAGCCGAATTGCGTCCGCACAGGGCCGACAATACTTCCAACTTGAGTTCTGAATGCAGCATCCGCAAACGGTTTTACATAGCGATCTTTCGATGCCCAGCCAAGATCGCCGCCCCGTACTGCTGTTCCGTAGTCCTGGCTGTTTTCACGAGCAAGCTTGGCAAAGTCGGCACCGGAATGTGCTTGTGCAAGAAGTGCCCGTGTTTTTTGAATAACTTTAACACTGTCGGGTCCCGATACGAGATTCAAGAGTATATGACTGCATTTAACAAATTCCGTTTTTCCCTGCCGCTGATCGAGAATTTTAATAATATGGACCCCGTCATTATCTCTTAAAGGGCCGATGATCTCGCCTTTCTTTGCGGAAAAAATTGCATCCTCTTTCTGTCTGCTTAACTCGCCATGTTTAAAGAATACATCGGTAACCGGAATTTCAGAATATGTCTTTGCAAGTTCAGTAAAATCCATAGCTCCGGACATAGCCTGGTTCAAATATTCTTTTAAATCCTGCTCGATTGCTGCCGAGTCTTCTGAAGAAGCGCTTTGATTAAAGAATACATACTTAACTTTTCGTGCTGCTTTTGCTCGGAAATCAGCGGGGTGAGCCTCGTATTGTCTCTCCAAATCATCGTCGGTCACCGTCACCGCTGAATCAGGCACTAATCGATTGATGTCGGACAAAACATAATTCGCATCTAAAGTCACATTATTATCAATAAAGCGCTGCTTTATTTCGCTTTCACTGACAATGGTGGTCGCCAGCAGCAAACTTTGCAGCTTCAGGCGTTTCTGTTCCTGACGAATCCCTTCTTCTACCTGTATCCATGCCTGTTTATTCTGAGGATCTGTCATGGCATATTGGTATGCATCCCGGCGGAAGGTTCCGGTGGAATCCTTAAATTGCTGTACTAAAAAATCCGGCGGATTCGGTCCCGCTATAATATCCCGTATCTCTTGATCGGTTACTGTAATGCCAAGCCGATTTATTTCCTGCTCAAATAAAAATTCATCTACTATTTGACTCCATACTTGCGAACGAATTTGCCTCTCGGTTTCAGAATCTACATCGCTGTTTTGCTGATTCTTCCGGTTCTCAACTGTACGCCGCACTAGTTCGCTGAACATTCTATAGTTAACTTCCTTGCCGTTCACAGAACCTATTACATCCGATTTATTGCTTCTTCCCTTACGTCCGGAGATATCGAATCCCCAATCAAAAATAATTAAAAAGATAAATAGAACTGCCGCACCGGCAATTATAAATTTTGGGGATTTTTCACGGATATCGCTTAACACAGCCATGACAAAGCACGCTCCTATTCATAATAGAAAACAAAAGACTTGAAGTTTTATAGTATTTAATAAATATAGCCGACAATCACCTGATATGCAATGAATTTCTTGTTGACTTTGTTAGCATATCAGGTTATATTTTTTATCGAAAAATAATCACGAACGAAGTATTCTTTCGGAAGCGCGATGGTTGTGATATCGCGCTTCGCTTTCTTTAACAATCACCAGTGTACAAAGCGTGGAGATAATTTGTGAGAAATCAGCTTACTCGAATTGTTATTACTGTCTGTTTCGTCATTCTTGCTGTATACTTTCTCTGGCCGACGATACAGGACTATAATTATCGCAAGCAGCTCAGCCAGCTGACCGGAGAAGACAGCATTGCTTATGCGGAAAAGTATCACGACGACATGCTCGATGCAAAAATGAAGCGCATGAAATTAGGTCTGGATTTGCAAGGTGGAATGCGTGTCGTTTTAGAAGTGGATATCATTCAATTACTAAGTGATATAGCAAAAAATAAGGACGACAACTTCAATAACATCATTAAAGAAGTACGGGCCGAGACTGCAACAAATGAAGTTTCCGTTATTCCGATTTTCGTGAAAAAATTCCAAGATCGCGGTATCCGATTAAGCCGTTATTACGGAAGCATTCGTGACGACGACGCAAAAATTGAAAGCATGCTGGAAGATGAATCCGAAAAAGCTGTTGACCGTGCAATCGAAATTGTGCGAAACCGCGTCGACCAATACGGCGTTTCTGAACCCGGTATTCAGAAACAAGGCGGACGGCGCATTATTGTCGCTCTCCCCGGTGTGAAAGACGAAAAAGAAGTACAGCAATTGCTTCATGGTACTGCCCTTCTCGAATTTAGAATGCTGAAGGATCCGCAAATTTCTTATAAAGTAATGGATGCCATAGACAAGTATCTCACAGGCAAACTTGAAACCGATACAGCAGTAGTTGCTTCAACAAAGACAGAAAAGGAAAAGGAACCGGTAAGACGGAAAGATGCTCTTACTGAGCTTACAGGCGGTACTGCAGTCCCTGAGTCGGATACAACAGCAGAAGCGCAATTTGCACGGGAACATCCCTTCTTTCTCTATGTAAAACCTGACCAGCAGGGATCCGGTGAAGGTTATGTCGTTGAAAAAGACAAAGACCGCGTTGTTCGTCTGCTTGAACGTCCTGAAGTACAGCGGCTTATTCCTGCCGATTTTGAGTTCTTGTGGTCTGCAAAAGTCCAGACATTCAAGGATGGACAGAAATTCTATCTTCTTTACCCTGTAAAAAAGACGCCGGAAATAACCGGCAATGTCGTCACAAATGCACAGGCAAGCGTGGATCCGGAAGATAATCGTTCCATTGTAAATATGGAAATGAACAGCGAAGGTGCGCGCGATTGGGCACGCATTACCGGAGCTAATATCGGCAAACGAATTGCAATCATCCTTGATAAGGGAGTATTCTCTGCACCGGTTGTACAGGCAAAAATAACTGGCGGGCGTTCCCGAATTACAGGAATGGATTCTCCCTCCGAAGCACGGCTCTTAGAAATTGTTCTTAAGGCAGGCGCTTTACCTGCGCCTGTTGCTACCATCGAGCAGCGCTCCGTCGGACCGTCACTCGGTGAAGATTCTGTTCGAGCGGGAATGAACTCGACAATCATCGCAATTATCTTCACTATCCTCTTTATGATTATCTATTATCATAGTGCCGGAGCTGTCGCAGATTTTGCTTTGATCTTTAATATAATTTTTATTCTCGGTGTTATGGCAGGCTTTCAGGCAACTCTTACACTCCCCGGTATCGCCGGTATCGTGCTGACCATCGGTATGGCGGTAGATGCAAACGTGCTCATTAACGAACGTATTCGGGAAGAAATTGCCGGCGGTAAAACACTACGCGCTGCCATCGATGCGGGTTATGAAAAAGCTTTTACCGCAATTTTCGATTCCAATATCACAACCTTCTTGACAGGTTTAGTATTGTATCAGTTTGGAACCGGACCTGTACAGGGATTTGCACTGACTCTTATGATCGGTATTGCCGCCAGTTTGTTCAGTGCAATCATTATAACACATGTCATATTCAACATTATGATAGAAAAAGGTATAAATCCGAACTTCGGTTGAGAATCAACCGATTTTTAAAATATCGACAAAGAGATTGATATAATAAGGAGAATTTGATTCAATGCGACTGTTTAAAAAAACAAATATAGACTTCCTGAGTAAGCGTAAGATTACCTATACGATGTCGATAAGTTTAATACTTATCGGCATACTCGCAATCTTTTTTAAAGGGATAAGTTTCGGAATCGATTTCCAGGGCGGCACAGAAATCGTACTCGCGTTTCAGCAGAAAATAGAAATCGGCGAAATCCGAGCAGCACTTTCAAAGGAAGGACTCGGAAAAAGTGAAATCAAATACTACGGAACAAGCAATTATATACTCGTTAACACCGGAGAACAGGCAGAGGGTACTTCAATTGCCGACCGTATAAAAAATGCCGTGCAAATATCGATGCCCGATAAAAAGTTTGAAGTAATTAAGGAAGATAAAATCGGGCCTAAAATCGGAAAAGAACTTCGGCTTGATGCACTTTATGCCATCATCTGGGCATTCTTCGCAATTTTAGCATATATCGCAATCCGGTTTAAATTTGCATACGGACTTGGAGCGGTAATAGCTCTCATTCATGATGTGCTTTTAACCATAGGATTCTTGACAATCCTGAACGGATTAATACCAGGATTAAATCTCGAAATTTCTCAGGAAATTATCGCCGCATTCCTGACACTCATCGGCGTATCAGTCAATGACACCGTCGTGGTATTTGACCGTATGCGCGAGAACGGAAAGATTTATAGAAGTATGTCCCTCGGTGAAATAATGCGGAAAAGTCTGAATGAAACGTTAAGCCGGACGATCATAACTTCCGTTACGATTTTCCTCGTACTGGTTGTATTGCTGGTTTTTGGAGGTGAAGTAATCCGCGGATTCGCATTCACAATGGCTTTCGGCGTCATTACCGGTACTTATTCATCAGTCTTTATCGCCAGCGCTTTCGTACTCGATTGGACTCAGTACCAGAATCGAAAGAGGGTAAAAACAGCCTAATCCTATTTGTCGGATAAGGGGTATTGTATGAAATTAAAAACGAAAAATGTTAAAGGTATCACGGTTATCGAGCTGGACGGCAATGTCATAGGCGGCCCTGATGTAAACGCCTTGAACGACCACTTGCACAAGCTTATCTCCGAAGATATAAAGAAAGTTGTCGTCGATCTAAAAATGGTCAGCTTCATCAACAGCTCCGGACTCGGTATGCTTATCGGCGGATTGACGACAATGCGTAATACGGGCGGAGATTTAAAACTCGCCCGAGCGTCAAAGAAAATTGAACACCTTTTGGAAGTTACAAAATTATTAAAGGTATTTGATCTTCATAAAAATGTTAATGATGCAATAGCATCGTTTTAATAATGCTTCGCATGCGGATGTAATAAGCACCCGCCTGTAAGCGTTTTTGATATTTACTCCATCATATAAAAACAACATGCCCTCTCATCCCCTGTTCGTCACCGTTGCAGGTAATATTGGCGCAGGAAAATCCACGCTTTCACAACTACTTGGCGAACATTTCCAATGGAAACCGTACTTCGAATCAGTCGAGAACAATCCCTATCTCGCCGATTTCTATGCCGATATGTCGCGCTGGTCGTTTCACCTTCAGATTTATTTTCTGGCAAATCGTTTCAAATGCCAAAAAGAGATAGTCGAATCGAGTGAATCAGTAATCCAGGATCGGTCAATTTATGAAGATGCCGAGGTTTTTGCCCGAAACCTTTATAATATCGGGAAAATGACGGAGCGTGACTACACTAATTACGTTTCACTCTTCCATGTGATGATGGAATATTTAAAGCCCCCGGATTTAATGATCTACTTGCGGGCAAATGTGGATACACTTATGAAACAGATTTCCAACCGCGGCCGGGATTTCGAGCAGGGTATACAGCGTTCTTATCTCGAACAGTTAAACAAACTCTATGAAGCATGGATTACCGGCTATAAACTCGGCCCGCTCCTTATCATTGAAAGCGATGATCTCGATTTCGTCAATAATCCAGCCGACTTCAAATATATACTCGCGCGCGTGAAATATCGATTACCGCAAATGCAGTTGTTTGAATGAGGGAGAAGAT
>CAZYAM010000025.1:0-30694 GCA_964645575.1 uncultured Ignavibacteriaceae bacterium | reverse complement strand
AAGGAACTAATCTATTGAACCAGACTTACGAAGAAATTGTCGACGTTCCCCTTCCGGGCAGATGGCTTTGGGCGGGGATAGAATTTAGAATAATTTGATCATGATATTAAATAACAATAATCTTATGGTAATTCATGGGAAAGCTGCAAAAACCTACACAATCTAAAATCGCGCTACTCTTAATCTCCTCCTGACCGAAGCACACCCAGATTGCATCGGGGCATACCTGCAGAATCCACTAGAAGCTCTATGCTTTCGCCTTATAGATTTCACTTTGTAGGGGCGATTCATGTTTACCCGCTTCTTGTTTGGCGGGAATTGTCCCTACTGTTTATCACAAAAATCCTTCGGGTTTCGTTTCTTTTAGGCATTTATTTCAATAGATGCTGAATTGAGTACTGTTAGTGAGTCAGACTCCTGACTTGAATACCAGCCGCGAGTTTACTCGGACAACAAATGGAAATAATGATTTTTGCTTTTGCAAGGACGCACGGCTGTGTGTCCCTATTATGAATTATGGTAGTCGAAACCTCTTGCCCATCCGAAGGCGGATTAGGTTTTGTTTTTAGTTTATTAACGAAGACTGAAGTCTTCGACTACCATACTTTCAATTCTTTTTGAATAAAACTTTTCAGGGATTGCTTTTGGAAGTAACCTTCCGAAAGCTCTAATGGCTATGCAACGATAACTTTCGGAAGGTTCTCATTGCACAAAAACAAAAAAATATCCGTCAAAATCGGACGCGTTCTCCCTTTTTTTTGCATATTTGTTTTATGAAAATACTAATTTATCATTGGCGCATAGCCTGGTAGGCAGGTCACTTGCCGGACCATTGTGATTCTCCTCTACTAAAAAATTTTATTTAAAAATACTCAAAAACATCTCTTAGTTTTACACCTTCTTCTGTCCACTAAGTTCTGAGACGTAACACTTCTTTAAATATTAATTTTACCCGGCGCTCGCCAACCCGGCGCCGGGCAATCGTTTTTAAGAGAGGATTGGCTCTCTATTAACTGAGTGTAAAGCCTTCTTCGAATCAGAATACATATTTAAATCCGACTTTTACACTTAGGAAGTCGATATCACCACCGTCATTAAACAAATGGAAATAAGAAGCACCTGCTTCTGCTTTTATTCGCGGCGTAATAAATTTACCGGCTCCGATTCCTGCACTCAATCCCAGGCAAGCATCAATATTTTGAGGTTTATAAATGCCTGGCCCCAAAGCTGCAAATAAATCCAAACCGCCTATCGGCAAATGGCCCTTTAGATACACAGTTCCACCCGTTATTTTGTAACTCGGTTCGAAAGTATAATGGCCAAGGACTGCCTCTAATGAGAAGCTCTGCGACAGATAATATTCAAAATCCAGTTCCATCAATAATCCGGGATCATATGTAGTATTGAAATCACTTACAGGCATCGTTCTGCCGATATGAATACTCGCAGCATAGCGGTACCCTCCGGTAATTTTCGACAGAGGACCCTGATATAACGGTTGATCCATTACCGTTATCGTCACAGCCGGATCAATTGACGGAGGGACAAATATCGGGATCGTGTAGCTGCCGTCGGCGAGATCGCGCTTATCAAGACCGACAGTACCTGACGACAAAGTTACTTTTATCCGATCACCGTAATCCGGACCAAGATAATTACCGAAACGATCCTTCGGACGAAGGTGCAATTGAATATTCCGTCCGTCAGCCGTCTGATTCAGAAGCTGGCTATTAAGCCCCGATTCATCACGTTCGGATTTCCCAAACCGCACCATTGCAGATCTAATTTCTGTTCTTTTGTACTTTCCTATATCAGTGCGTTCTCCTTCTACATGGAAGACGACTGTATACGTTCCGGCTATTTTTGTATTCGGAAAAACTGCCGAATACGTACCGCCGCCTTTGTTCTGGAGCGTTACCGTAATTCTAATCGGTTTTAATTTTCGACAAAAACTTTCATCTTCCAACAGGAGCTGGAATTTCTTCTGGCCTGCTGTTGCTGCACTCTCATATTGAAATTCGGCAGGTTCCTTCGGTGCAGACGTAATTGACAACAGCGTTCCTATTCCCTGACCGTTCGGCATAAGAACCGTTGCTGTCACTTTACCGGCATCAATAACGGGCCGTCGGCCATAAGACAACTTTGCCGTTAACTCGATTGGGTCACCTGCTGTATAATCCTTCTTCCCAATCGAGAAATCATATTCAAGCTGGGGTTCTTCGGTAATAGCCGCTGCCTCGTATGATGCACCTTTCGTTCCGCTAATTTGCATTTTCCACTCACCGCCCGGAGAAATAACCGTACCATTCACATCGAGAGGAAGATCGAAAGAAATAATTCGATAGAACGGCCCGTTTATAATAGTTTTCCCTCTGCGCGTTAAATCCATGCCGTCTTTTTCTACCTGAAAGCTGAACTTGCTTCCCCGTTTCCAGCTTAATTTCAAAATTATGTTTCGAGCTCCGTTATTCGCTGTAAACGATTCTACTGCGTTCGATCCTGCCATAGTTCCGTGCCTGTAATCAAGAAGCTGGGGACTGTATCCTCTGAGAATATCTATTAGTTCTTCCACGTAGAAGCGGCGTAAATCTTCATCCGGAGCCGTTGTGAGTTTGGAAATACCGCCTGTTTCTGACGCAATATCTTCGAGGAGATCGAAGTAAGGCGCTGGAGCGCCCACTCCAATCGTATTAATCTTAATACCAAGCGCAGCATTCAGATTGGTCGGCGGACTAGTCGGATAAATATTGGAATGAGAATAATACGGTTCATCTTCAATATCCAACGTTGTGCCTGCAAGCCGGTGAACCATTGGATTCACATTTTGCATTCCGTTGGTGAAGAGAATAACATTGCGTGGTCTGGCTGCATCTGTTAATCTGTTAATAGCGGATTGAAGTCCGCCGCCCATAGCGGTCAGGTTAGACGAGACTGTAGTTTGATTTTGTATGTCTATGATCATATTAGGTGCATTCGGCAGAACAGGCAATAAGACCTGGCCGCCGACAAGGAACTCGCTGATGTTAGTCATAAAATATGTCGTTCCAAGACGGTCATCCGGCACGGCAACTGCAGTCCATAATTGTATGAATAACTCCACTGCGTCTTTCAGTACCTGCAATTTCTGATCACAAGTCGGACAAGCCGTACTGAGCATACTGCCTGACTTATCGAGTACAAGCATCACATCAACCGGATCACGTGTGATGATCGTTCCGCCTCCGGATGTAACCAACGCAAACGGTTGAGGCCCATGGGGTACACTCTGCCCGTTAATAGTAATATTGTATGTGCCGACCGCAGGTGCCGCAATTATAATTTGCTCTACATTATTATTCGCATCCGGTCCTGCAAGGCCGTTGGGGTATAGAGTTGTGCCTCCCGGAGTTGTAACCGTCATATTCAAATTATTCTGGATGCCGGAACCGGGATAATCATGATATACCATTGTAATGACAATCGGTACAGTGTTATCTGTAATATTTAAACTATAAGTACGGTTATCACCAGTCTCAAGTCCGGCCAATTCATCGATATGATCCAATACCGCCGGTGCAGCAGGAAATAGACTATGCTCGAGGTCTGTTCTTCCCCAGCCTTCGACACTATTGGGTTTGACATTTATTTCTCTGCTTGCACCAACGCCATATTGACCGGGACTCATTTCAGCAGCGCCGTTTATTATAGTTGCACGCAATAATGCAGCAGAAACATAATGTAACCCGACGATATCGGTGTAATATTGCCGGACAATCGCAGCTGCTCCAGCTGTTAATGGTGTCGACATGCTGGTGCCGTCCATAAACATATAATTTTGATCGACCACAGAACCTACGGCCGTCAATCCAAAATCACTGGGTATTCCTCCTCCAAACGCACCGTCGATGATTCTAACATCATCGATATAAACACCGTCTCCGGTAACACCATCGTTATCTGACGTAAGGCGGAATCGTAAAGTAAGATTAGTTGCAGTAGCCCAATCTCCGAGGAAAGCATAAATAGGTTCCCAATTATTTATTGTACCGGTGAAAGCAGGCAGACTGCCCGAACCGATAACCGGATCTGATACTTCGAGAGTCCATTGATCGCCCAAGCCTAATGCATATTGACACCATAGTTCAATCATTTTATTGGCAGATCCGCCGGCAAGATTGATAGGCGACCAGCTGAGTGTTACATTGGCATTATTAGCATAATTGCCGCCCGGACTATCATGCCATGAATGCGTCGCCGAGTGAGAATTTGTTGTGACCTGAGCCCAGGGAGCAGCCGCAGTCCATACACCTGCGCCGCCTTCCATATTGTCCGTTCTAAAAATAGTGTTCGGAGTTGCATGCGTACGTGTAGACAAAACCATTGTCCCCGGAGCAACGACATCCGGTTTAATGCGCCCATCGTCGGTCGGACCCCGTCCGCTGAATGCAGCCATACCGTTTATGTTGTCTGTAGTCAGGTCATCACGGATCAGAGGTTGATAGTAATTTCTATTTTCGTCTTTTAAGTACTGTCTGTTAAATGTCGGCCGATTATTTTCCGATGCGCCTACTGTTAAACAATTTTTTGCCGTGCCGGGTGAACCCACCGAACCCGCATCGATAATATTATTATGATCGTCATCCACTCCTGCATTTCCGGATGAGAAACAAATCAACATATCGGGATGGTCCCAGACAAACTCATCAACGTCATGTGATTCACCGGTATAAGCACCGGCAGCATCCGAACCCCAGCTATTGCTGTGAATCCGTGCACCAGCATCATACGACTGTTGGAAAAGATCATTTAGATTAATTGGTATACCGGTAAGACTATAACCGTCATTCGAAGTACCAAAATAATCGGTGTACTGCTCAACAGCCTGGAATACAAGAGATGCATCTTGTGCTACGCCGCTGTATGTACCACCGGAAACATTTCCATCTCCCAAAGCCGAACCTGTCGTATGAGTACCATGGCCGCTGTTTAAATCGCTGGCACCGTCATTGGCACCGACATTAAGGGCGCCGTAACCGGCCTGAACCGGCCAGCTGAAAATATTGACGATACGTCCTTCAATATCATCGTGCATTGTTGCATCGTCTACGCCTAAATCAAGACCGCTATCACTCAGGCCGAGTATTTGTCCGTTTCCGCGCAGTCCATGAGTAGTCCAGATCGGTTCAACATTCATCACTCCCCTTGCAGCATCATTATGGAGTCTCGGTATATTAAATTCTTCGACCCACATTACTCCATTGATCTTCGCTAAAGCAATAGCTTTAGAACGTGCAATAGTAACACGGAGTTTTGACTGGCGTTTTCCTTCACTCGATGCAATAACGGTTCCCCCGGCTGTAGTTACTGCCTGTTGGATCCTGGCAAGATTTTCGCCTTTGAAGATTATTAACGTCAACTGTAATGTTGTAATCTCGCTGGTATCTGGTTTTTCGAATCTTAAAGGACCCGGCCGCTTCTTTCGTTTGACTCCACCTACACGTATTTTATTCTTCAATTCTTCCGATAGTCTCATAGCCGGTTGGTATATGCCAACCCATTGGACAACCGACAATGCTTTAACTCTATTTTGTGCAGCTGCATTCATTCTCACTATAAAACAGTTATTGGGAACGTAATTAAGCAATACACCTCCCGCATCCGTTACCTGCGATTTCATGCCATTTGTAATCGGACCGGTAAACTGAACAAAATAGTAACCTATTTCCGAATCAGAATAACGGGTCAGTGTCAGATTCGCCGGCATAGCAGGCATAGGTTTATTGGTATAGAATGCATGCTTATGCCATTGAATCTTATAAAGTTCGTTTCCCTGCTGCCCGGAAGCCAGCATAACCATACACAATACAATCCCTGCTAAAACTGTCAGGATGCGGATCATTTTTGTGGTTGATTCCATTTGAAATCCCCTTTCACTATTATTGTTGTAATATGAGATTTGTGGTTTATGTTTATCAAGCATTTTTTGTTTTGACGCTATTTGCTGTAACGAAATATTCTCGCCAGATGAATAATCCATTAACTTTTGACATTCTTTGTTGACGACGAATATTTTTTCCGGAATCACAGCTATAACAACATCCTTCTTTTTTGTAAAGTTGGATGTAAGAATTATTCCGGCTCTTTTTGCGTTTTCCTTTTTCGAGGATTTTAAAATCACTGGCGGAAAAAGAATGGATCAGTTTAAATAGACAATGTTAAAATGGCAATACCGAGAACACGGTATTCTTCATAATAAACTATTCTATTTTACCGCTTGCGATGAAAACGATGTAAAGAATAATCGATAAAAAATATGTTAATCCACTACAAGCTCTGTCCGCTCTCCTTTTGGCGAGACGTTGGCGGTGATATAACCGCTGTAGGGACGCACGGCCGTGCGTCCTGAGTTTGAAAACGAGATTTGTATTTTCCTTTTGTAGAGACGTTCAATTGAACGTCTCTACGGGAGGTTATTCTGTATCCCCTATACGAAGGGGGACTTTCAGTGGATTACCTGGAATTACAAAATCCTTCGAGTTTCGTTTAACAGGACAATGAAGTTTGACTCATAATTTCGCCGCCACAACCGCTACTGCTTTTGCACTTTCAATCCTTCCGCTTGAACGGTCGATTGCTTCAACGTAAACGATATATACACCGATACGGGACTTCTGCCTGTTCTCATCGAATCCATCCCAGATAATCTCACCTCTTCCTCCCGCGAATTCACAATTCGCAAGCGTTCGAATGCATCTGCCTTTTATATCATAAATTTTCACATTAAGAATCGAAGCAGAGAGCGGAAAATTATAATGAATAACGCAATAATCCTCAAAGCCGTCGCCGTCCGGAGAGAACGGATTTGGTGAAATAGAAATCTCAGTATTGTTCGCTGCACCCCTTGTCAGCACACTGTTGATCTTTCCCGGTGTTCCGCCCTCAGCGTTTGTGCATGTACTCCAGTTACGAGGATCATTTGTTTCCATATCCGGATTAATACGTTCCAAGGATCGACCGCGTGTATCAACAGCATCCGGATGATGCCATTGCGGCAAGTAAGCGACACTATCAATAGTCCGACCGGTGATATCCTTCAAAATAACAGCATCGCCGTCATTATTAAAACCAAATCCACCGGAATGGTTAAGAATGGATAATGGTATATTTTTTAGATCTTTAAAGATATTGCATACCGATGAATCCGCCGCAATAACGGCAAATCCTCCGGGCTGTATCATCGTTGAAGAGTCTGATATAATAAATGAATTACCACCGCTTAAGGTCGGCCTATCGTTAAGCGTCCAATTTGCAAGATCGATCGGCTGAGTGCTTCGATTATATAATTCCAGCCATTCGTTCTGACCGTTGAGCGGATCATACAATAATTCATTTATAATGAGTGACTGCGGTTCACAGCCGGTTTTGATTGTAATCGAATCCCGATTGTTACTCAATCGTTCATCTCTCCAATTCTCGGCAACAATTACAATATTCATTTCGCCGGAAGTTAACTGCGGCATCGATTCGGATATCCGCACAGAATCGCCCGATAAGATACTCTCAGCAGAAACAACGCTATGCAATAATTCCGATATATCCGGATATATTTGAAGGCCGCTGTTCGCATAAAAGAATATTTTGACACTGTCGATAGCTTTTCTTCCAATGTTATAAACGGTTACATTGATAACAGAAATATTTTTCCCGCCTGATATTACTCGTGTTTGTGTCAAATTACCTATCGCTAAATCATAATTTAACTTCGCAATGCTATTGATCTTCCCCGGTGTGCAGTGCAGAGAATCCTGAGATGCTCCCCAATTCGCAGCCGCGACGCTTGACGTCTGCACATCGATCCGTTCAAGCGATTTCCCATTCTGCCCTCCCCAGTTCGGTTGATACATTACACTGTCAATTACACAACACGAAACATTATAGAGAACTACGGCATCTGGAGTAGTATTATTCAGAGCTGAGAAATTAGCTGCAACAGAATAAACATCAGGATGCAGCACGGAAAAATTAATATCCTTTGCTATCACAAAACATGAATCCGGCGCTATAATTTTATCGGATTGTGAAAGAACAGACTTTGTCGATATATTGCTGTCGGAGATTCTCCAGTTTTTCAAATTAATTGAGTAAGGTGAATTATTATATAACTCCACCCATTCCTGTTCGTCACCTATCGGCGCATACATGATTTCATTAATAAGCAAATCGCCTTTCATGCATTGAATATCGGCTGCCGTGCTTACGGTATCATTCGTTCTATTCTCATCCAGGGAGAATTCAATAACAGCGATGCAGCATAATTCACCTGCTTTCATCGGCGGATGGAAGGTTGTGCAAGTTAAAGAATCACCGGCGTTAAGTATAAGTCCGCTTACGACCGAAAATTGTTCATTCGATTCCGCAATTCCATCGCGATCAATATCAATGAAAAAATAAACTGAAAAGTCGGATGCTGTGAGAGATCCATAATTCTTGACTCCAACGGTGAAAATTAGCGTATCTTTTCGCGTTGCATTTTCAGGAGCAATTGTCATCAATGTCAAACCGATATCCAATCCGGCATAAACAGTCAACGACACGTCATCTATCCGTAAGACTCCGGTTGTGTTGGTGCCGTCTCCCAGTAAGTGCCATTGGAGCCGGACATTCGGCTGATTTTGTAATCCGCTGCCTTTAAGTTCAATATTTCTCTGAATATAGCCTGATGTTGAAGATATGGTATCGAATCGGGCAATGAGAATGCCGAATATTATTCCATCTATTGAAGCACGAATTTCAAGTCGATAAGCCGCAGCGGTGCCTGAACGTCTCTCCCAAAAGATCAGCTTTTCCGGGAATCGATTTGTGAAGTCAAATGAATGAGAAGTGATGGATTTATCCGCTTTATTCCCGGTTATTGAAATGCAATGAGGAGCCGACCGAAATCCGGACGTATTCACAGCAAATCCATCGGCAATCCATCCAACGGGCAATGCAGGCGCCGTAACACTGTCGAAAGATTCAAAATACGGAAATGATAAGGACTGTGCTTTCAGGGACAGAGAAACATATAAAAGTATAGTTATCGAAAATAAAATATGAAATTTCACCGGTGGCGCGTCCGATTTTTATATAATCCTTAAAATAATAAAAACAATTGTCAATTAGTGCAAGGGAGTATAGTGTTTTAATTTAAATAGTCTGTTGGTGGTGTCAGTAATTTTTTATCCTCCATGTCTCACCTTTTGACGAACTTCCAAATACTCAGCAATAATATCAACATACTTATTGTGACATCCCCTTGGGACTTGTCCCGTCTGAAGGACTCCTACAGAGAAGGGACCCCTTCTCACGAAGTGACGGCTTCGCCAGGGTAACTGCCGGTTAGGGCGTGTTAGCAATAATACTCACCAATCATTGTCGCCAATATATGTTTTTCGATTGTGTGAAATGTTAAACAAAGAAACTTTTGCTGATTCTCTAATCTTCAAATCCGGTGAGTTGATTAGCAATTTATAAATAGCGACAGCCTTTGATTGAAATTTGATTGCATCCTCAGCGAAAAACCCATCTAGCTTGTTATCTTTATACTTACGTTCAATACATTCCGATGCAATTCTATAAAGCCGGGCTATTTCGAGTCTAATCACGTCAGAAAATATCGAATGGATATGACTTTGTAAAAATGTCTCATATGCCTTTGCTTGAGCAAGTGGACCTTCTGCGTATCCTTCATATTCATACATGCTGTTTTTAAGTCTTAAAAGTTGCCACTCGATTTGATCCTTATATTTTCCGTTCGGATAATCATGAAGATATTTATTCAGGATTGAAATTGATTCAGCATAATTAGTCATTCCATCAGAACTTATACTTTCGAATTCTTCAGAATATCTGCATAAGAGTGCATATATATCCTCATGTAAAACATGCCTTGGAAATAGAGCACAAATATTTTTTGCAAATTGATACAAATTCCTAGCCTCAATAAGAATATCTTGGTTCCATAGATTATTCTCTCGTTTAATAAGATAAAGATACGCTCTAGATGCGGTGAACTCGGTGTCATATGGAATAATATGAAAATCGTCAGTGTTAGGATATAGCTTACCTTCTATTTCTAACACAATATGGTGACTGATTGTATCCGACTTAATTATATACACTATTTGACCTGGTTCACCAATCGATTTCCTACCTTCACCCAGTGGAAATACTAGAACAGCTTTTGTTCGTTCAACATTTGCTGTCGAATCAACTGATAAAAAGATAAATGATAAAATAAGAATTGTTTGATAAAACATGATATTTTCCTCCTTGATAGCGCGCACTAACATATAATTAGATCTGCCGAAGGCTCAGAAGGAGTCTCTTCGGGACATGGCTTTGCCACCTTTAAGACATCCCTTCGGGAGACTCAGTCGACCTTTTATGATTATTGGACGGCAAAGGTCGATAACTTATAAATGTTTTATAGATTTTAATATACACTTTGAGAGCACTTGTATGACACCAAAATTATTGGAATTACTGCAGGATGCATTTATGTATATCATTCAATCCCCTATTGAAAGAAGCATGTCTCCCAATAAACCAATCATTTATTCCCATCTTTTGACGCTAATGGATAATTCACCTCATTAATTAAATATCAATCTTCCTCTGATAAAAAGCAAGTCTCTCGCTCTTTAATAAACTTGAGTTTTACATTTCGCTGAAATTTCCTGGAGTAGTGTTTTAATTTAAATAGTCAGTCGGTGGTGCAGGACACAAGTCCTGTCCGCACTAAATTGAGGCATTGTTCAAGTTAGGATCACTATTTTTCTACTGCTTTTGTGATGTGTTCTTTCTATCTTAAGCCACCGACATTTAATTGAAAACCGGATAATTTCTTATCCCCTTTATTTTTGAAAGGATATATTATGGCCGACACTGTACTTGATAAATTTCTCCGATATGCTGTTATCGATACACAATCAAAAGAAGACGCCGAGACTTACCCCAGCACCGCCAAACAGTTCGATCTGCTTAATTTACTGGCCAAGGAATTAAAGGACCTCGGCGTACCGCAAGTCGGCATTGATGAACACGGATATGTAATGGCAGCGCTTTCTGCCAATGTATCGATAAAAGTGCCTGCAATAGGATTTGTTGCGCATGTGGATACGTCGCCGGAAGTCAGCGGCGCAAATGTGAAACCGCAAATTATTAAAGAATACAAAGGCGGTGATATCGTTCTGCCGGGAGATTCAAATATTGTCATTCAGGAATCTGAGAATCCGTCATTAAAAACAGCTTTGGGCAAAACGATAGTAACCAGCGACGGCACAACACTGCTTGGCGCAGACGATAAAGCAGGCATTGCCATTATAATGACCGCTGTCCAGAAACTGATTGCCGATCCTAAAATTCCGCACGGCGAGATCAAGATAGGTTTCACTCCGGATGAAGAAGTTGGAGCGGGAACAAAATATTTTGACATTAAGAAATTCGGCGCTCAATTCGCTTACACACTTGACGGCGATACAACCGGCGAATTAAACAAAGAAACATTCAGTGCAAACTCTTGCTTAATTACCGTTCAGGGCCGCGATATTCATCCCGGCAGTGCAAAAAATATTATGGTCAATTCCGTCAGGGTCATCGCCGAAATTATTTCCCGCCTTCCAAAAACTCAGGCGCCGGAAACCACGGAAGGATACGAGCCTTACATTCATCCGTACGTGCTTGAAGGCGGCGTAGGTAAATCGACCGTAAAGATTCTCTTCCGCGATTTCCAGACTGCCGGACTTAATGATTTAAAAAAGACCGTTGAAAAAGCCGCAGCCGAAGTCCAGCCGTTATACCCAAAAGCAAAAATAGATATTCAAGTCACCGAACAATACAGAAATATGAAAGAGGGATTGGAAAAAGATACGCGTGTAGTCGATTATCTTCATGAAGCAACTAAGCGATCCGGATTACAACCGATATGGACTCCAATTCGCGGCGGCACGGACGGTTCACGGCTTACCGCAGACGGTTTACCTACGCCCAACATCTTTACCGGCGGAGCGAATTATCACAGCCGTACTGAATGGGTAAATGTATGGGGGATGGAAAAAGCAGTTGATACAGTGCTGAACCTTGTACAGATTTGGGTTGAAAATAGCAAGCAGGCATAATGGTACAAAAAAGATAAGAAGGAGCTGCTATGGCACGACACGCATCAATGAACAGTCTTCCGAAAAATGCATACAAGGAATTAAAGAAAGGCGAAGAGTACCGGCCTATCATGAAACCGGGAAAAATCTACCCGGAAGTAACCGTTTGGTCGGTGACCTGGGGGCTAATTATGGCAGTACTTTTTTCAGCCGCCGCGGCGTACTCCGGATTAAAAATCGGGCAGGTATTTGAAGCAGCTATCCCCATTGCAATCCTTGCAGTCGGTGTGACTAGTGTCGCAAAGAAAAAAAACGGGCTCGGCCAGAATATCATCATTCAGTCTATCGGAGGCGCTTCCGGAGTTATCGTTGCAGGCGCTATTTTCACAATTCCGGCTTTGTACATTTTGGCTTTGCCTGCCAGCTATTTTCAGATGTTCATTGCTTCGGCGCTTGGCGGATTTCTTGGAATTCTTTTCCTTATTCCATTTAGAAAATATTTCGTAAAAGACATGCATGGTTTACTTCCTTTCCCCGAGGCAACGGCAACCAATGAAATCCTCGTGGCAGGTGAAAAAGGTGGAAAACAGGCCATGGTTCTTGTTGTAAGCGGTTTAATCGGCGGAATTTTCGATTTTATTTTCAGTGCCTTTGGCATATGGTCGGAGGTTATCACAACACGTATGTTCAGCTGGGGGCAGGTAATTTCCGATAAATTTAAAATAGTCTTTAAAGTAGATGTCTCAGCAATGGTATTTGGACTCGGATATATCGTCGGATTGAAATATGCCGTAATTATTGCAGCAGGTTCTTTTCTCTCATGGTTTGTCTTGGTCCCGCTGGTCTATGAAGTCGGGCAATATCTTACCGTACCATTGAGTGTAGCAGCCACAAAATTAATAGCTCAGATGTCTCCTGAAGAAATATTCCGTACCTATGTTCGCCAAATCGGTATCGGCGGAATTGCAATGGCCGGCATTATCGGCGTCATTCGTTCCTCAAAAATTATTGCCGGTGCCTTCTCGCTGGCTTATAAAGAAATAATACACCGTAAAACTGACAACGAAGAGGCATCACTCCGTACGCAGACAGATATTAGAATGCTGTGGATTGTGCTGTTGATCTTGCTGACGGCAATCGTAATTTTCACTTTCTTTGCTGTCGGTGTAGTTCCTACAATCGGGCAGGCAATAGTTGCCCTGCTGGTTGTATTAATTATTTCTTTTTTATTTACAACGGTAGCAGCAAATGCAATAGCTATTGTCGGGACCAATCCTGTCTCCGGGATGACCCTGATGACATTAATCCTATCTTCATTAGTATTGACACAAGTCGGATTGAGCGGTGATTCCGGAATGATAAGCGCATTGATTATCGGCGGCGTCGTGTGCACCGCTCTTTCAGTTGCAGGCGGTTTCATCACCGATCTAAAAGTAGGTTACTGGCTCGGCTCGACACCGAAGAAACAGGAAACATGGAAATTCCTCGGTGTGCTGATATCTGCAGCAACGGTAGGCGGAGTCATTCTTATTCTGAATCAAGCGTACGGATTTACAGGCGATCAAGCAATGGTGGCACCGCAGGCAAATGCAATGGCAGCCGTTATAAAGCCTCTTATGTCGAACGCACAAACACCATGGATGTTATACATCGTCGGCGCAGTAATCGCAATACTTTTAGTAGTACTAAAAGTACCTCCGTTAGCTTTCACACTAGGAATGTATATACCTCAAGAGCTTAATACGCCTCTTGTTTTCGGCGGAATCGTCGCATGGTTTGTTTCGACCCGGACAAAGAATGAAAAATTGAACAACGCACGACTCCAGCGCGGCACACTCATCGCTTCCGGTTTTATCGCAGGCGGCGCACTATTCGGCGTATTCAACGCGTTTCTGAAATTTTTCGATCAGCAGTGGTCATTTGGTTATCAAAACTTATTCCTTACACACTGGGCTGAATCCACAAACGGCGAGATTGCAGGATTAGCTGCATTTATATTGCTCTTTGCATATGCGCTGTGGGATTCGATGCGGGGAAAAGAAGAATAAATAAAAAACGGCAGTCGAAAGCTTCCGCCAAACAGATGGCGGACAGGTTAGCATTCGTAATTATATAAATATGTAACCTGAAGGTTGCGATTACTAAAATTACCGGAACACACAACCTGACCCGCTTGCATCATGTGCTTGTGAATCCTCGGCACGCGATCTGAAGATCGCGACTACCGGGTAGCTATCACATCCGCTTCAAATTTATCATATCCCCCTCTTTGATACCGTACTTATCGGTAAATCCTGCATTCACTTCAAGAACGAATAACGTTAATGCAGCAGCAGAGTAATTATTATCCGAGAAGGGTTTTGTATTTTTATGGATGGTAACGATTTTCCCGTATTTGTCAATGAAAATCATATCCAGCGGCAAAATTGTGTTCCTCATCCAAAATGAAGCATAAAACTCTTCCTCAAAGACAAAGAGCATTCCCTGCCGTTCTTCCATCACTGTTCGTCCCATCATACCCACTTCGCGTTTAGCTTCATTGTCTGCAATTTCAATATCAATAGAAACAATAGGACTCCCTATACTGTCAGACAGAGTCAGCTCGCCCTGTTTTTTAAATGCCGGAGCATCTATCGATACGGCTGTATGATTTTCCGTTTTCTTTGGCATAAAAATAATCACAATTGCAACTATAATAACCGTGAAAATTATTCCTGTTTGAATTTTGCGGTTCGATTTCGGTTTTTTATCCTTCACTTGATCCATCGTGTTGTCTGCTCTCGTTATATTCTTCATTATTCATAAATTAAAAAGGCAAAATCCGTATTCAACGGATGCTTCCGGCAGTCTTTGCGATCAGCATGTAATTCGGTTCGATATCTACAGGAATATCCCTCAGCTTATCAAGAGCTTTCTGCATTTCGGGGCTGATTATTGCGTATTTGTCGAGCATCTCTTTTGCTCCGTCGTAAGATCCCTCTGCTTCAATAGTAAGAATTGCCCGTGTGAGCTTTTCCACTGCATCTTTTATTTTTATCTCATCGATGCTGAATGTTCCCGCTTCCTCATCTATTCCAATCGCCGCCTCATCGATCAGATAATTAGATATCAACGAGACAGCCCTGCCGTGTGCTTCGTTGATACCGAATCGAATTGAACGAAAAGTACTTGCCAGATAGGTAACGTACATTTCTTCTTCCAATTTCTTATCCAGCAGGCCTTTATCGATCAAATATTGAAGCGCGAAAAGCCCTGTAATATCCGCTTTTGCTTCTTCAATCGCAGAATACAGGTCTTTCAACTCCTTCCGTACGTTCGTTGGATTACCATTGACTGTAATGCTATGCGGCCCGAGTCCATGCATTAATTCATGTGCAAGAATATGAGTGAAAAATGCCTCGAATGAAACACCGGCTCGCTGTGCAGGATCAAGCACGATATTTGAAATAGGAACAAGTATTTTATTAAACTTCGCTTCCTGTACATTCTTCAGCATTACACGCTTCGCCCCTTTATCACGGATAACTTTTTCATCATTCGGAAGATTGAAAGCCGCAGTTTGTACTCCCCGGTTGCCTTCTCCCGCTGCATATATCACATCAACAACACGAATCGGAGACATGGCGCCTAATTTCGGATTCCGGTAATTCGGATTCATAGGAAGATTGTTTTCGATATCCTGAAGGTAGTCGCCGAACTTCGCTAATTTCGCCGATTCGGCATCGTCGCGCAGGGTTACAAATACTTCAAATGCTGCCTTATATCCGAACAACTCGTCCATATATGTTTCATACGGGCCGATTGTTAGATCAATCGGTGCATCCAATTCCATCCAGGCGATATCGCTTGCATAATAATCATTTGAAAGAAACGCATCTGCACGTGCCGTAAGATATTTCTTCATTGTTATATTCCCGGTTAAGGCGGCAGCTTCTTTTAACAGCCCGCTTGCAGGTTCAAGCCACTCTTTATATTCAACGTTATAGGGAATGATTTTTAAGGTTCGATCGGGATTGCGTCTGATTGTCGAGAAAAATCCTATTGCCTGTTCCCGTTCCTTCTCTGAAAGTGCAGTAATCCATTTATTAAATTCCTCTTTTGTCATATCTTCAGGATAATAATTGGCTCCGGCAGGTTTTTCTTCAGGGGCGCTGTCGATAAACGGTTCATTCTTATCAAGCAGAGACCATGGCCCCATGTTGATACGAAAATAATGCAGTTTTTCTTTTCCTTCTGCAGATGTATCTTTCATAAGTTCTTGCAGCATTTCCTCATTACCCTGCCACACCTGTCGCAGAAATATCGGATCCATCAATCGTGCCGCCTCTATGATCTTATCGAGTGCTTTCTTGTCTCCGGCTGTAAGCTTTGAGATATCGGCAGATATATCAGTAGGATAAAATCGCGTAATTTTTTGACGAAGTGTCATTTCAGTGCTTCCTTTTTGTTTTTCCCTGCTATTACAGGCAATACACACAAGAATGAAAACAATTAGAATTGAGAACAAGATGACTTGTTTCATAGGTTTTCATCTTTCATAAAGGTTTGACATCAATTCATTTGACTACAATTTGGGCAAAGAGGACGGAAAAATCAAGCGACAATGAATATTACTTATAATTCCGAGTTCTATTTATCAGTTATAAATAAAAAAACCCAACCTATTTTCTAGATTGGGTTTAACAACTACAATATTTAATTTTTTAGATTATATTAAATTTACAAACTACTTCTGCCTGAATAGTATGGATGTGATACTTAACATCTTTTATAACATTCGATAAACCCATGCCGAAACTTAATTCCGGTGATAATGTGATTAATTTGGAAAGCGGAATATCATAACCTCCACCCATCTTTAATTCAAAGCGGGCCGGTGTATCCTTAATTGTACTTTTACTTTTTTGACTACCACCACCTTGCAATGTATATGTTATCTCGGATTCGGCTGATTCGCAAAATCCTATTTGTGGTCCAAAAAAGAAATAGAGTCCACCATTAAGACGATAACGAAACAGGGTTTCAATCTGGAAGTACGAAATACTAACATCATTATCCTGCGTATAATTTCCATAATAAGGATCGGTGCCTGAAGCGCTGGATGAGCCACCTCTGCCATCATAGAATACAAGTCCGAAAATAACACCGAGATTTCTTCCCCTGTCAAATGACATATCCGCTTTTCCAGCAAAAGCAATACCAAAGCCCGTTCCTCCCTGATCAAGATCGGAACCACCATGTAAATTCATATTCATTCCAAATGCCGGTCCGACAGACATATGAAATTGCGAAAAAGAAGCTGAAGTAAAACCAACTAATAAAATGATTGTAGAAAACAATATAATTCTTTTCATAACATACCCTTTATTTTATTGATAGTTTTTATTGGTTTAAACTGACCAATAGAGTGTACCAAAAATGCTCTAATATTGCAATAATAAAAATGTTAAAATGCCGAACCGAAAAAACGTCCGCACCGCCTATTAGAATACTCTTATATTTTATCGCGAACAAAAAGCTTCTTCAGTTTCTTTTTAAGCCGACTCCCCGACTCAATTTCGGTGACTAATGCACGCCAGTCGTTTTCCTGCGAGGGCGGAGCAGATTGAGCAGGCTGCTGTTTCTTTATTAACTGCGGCCTAACCGATCCCTGCGACGGCCTGTGTGCGGCATCGCCCCGGCGGTCATGTGACGAAATTTCTCGCCGTTTTTTGTCGGTCGTATCTTTATACCTCTGCTCACCATGCGGTTTTTCTGATAAATTCCTGCGTGTCTGTTCTCGTTGTGGTTTTCCGGAAGATCCTTTATACTTTTGTTCACCTTCAGATTTTTCTGAAAAGTCTTTGTGTCTTTGTTCACGGTATGGTTTTCCTGAAGACTCTTTATGCCTTTGTTCACCGCGAGGTCTTTCCGAAGAATCTCTATGCCTCTGTTCGCGATGCGGTCTTCTGGAATCCGTATGCGGACGATCTCGACGTTCATCTCTTTTCCCATGCCTTCTGTCACGACGATCTTCCGATGATTGTGATCCAGCATGTTTCTCCGATGGCAATGCCTTCTTTGTATAATCGAAATCCGCATAACGCTTCAATTCAAACCGCTTACCGGTGTACCGTTCAATACTCTTTAAATATTTAAGCTCCTGGTTCGAAACAAATGTTATGGCATCTCCGGTCGCTGATGCACGGCCTGTGCGGCCGATACGATGGATATAATCCTCTGCAAATGTCGGCGTATCAAAATTCACAACATGTGATATTCCTTCCACATCGATGCCCCGTGCGGCAATATCGGTCGCAACCATGACTCTAAATTGCCCCTGTTTAAATCCCGCCAGCGCCCGCTGCCTCTGTGCCTGCGTTCTGTTCGAGTGAATAGCAACCGCATTGACTCCGCTTCGTTCCAGTTTGCGTGATATTTTATCTGCGCCGTGTTTTGTGCGCGAAAAAACAAGGACACAATCCAGCTCTTTTGATTGAAGAATGTGGAAGAGCAGATCTGTTTTTAATTCCTGAGAAATCGAATAAAAATGCTGTTTCACTGTCTCAACGGGTTTTCGCCGTTCGCCTATCTCAATCAATTCCGGATCGTTTTGGATAGACGCAACAAGCAACTTCACCTCGGGCGACATTGTTGCAGAAAAAAGCAATGTCTGCCTCTTCGCCGGAACACGGCTGATAATTTTACGGACATCCTGAATAAATCCCATATCGAACATCCGATCCGCTTCGTCAATTACCAGTATCTCAACATGAGATAAATCGACGGTACGGCGGTTTATATGATCGAGCAGTCTTCCCGGTGTAGCAACTACAATATCCATTCCCCGGCGAAGGCGTTTAATCTGGTTTTCCATATTGACACCGCCAAAGATGGCGATGCTTTGCATATTTGCGAAACGCCCGTATCCTGTTATAAATTCTTCCACTTGTTGTGCAAGTTCGCGTGTCGGCGTTAGGACAAGTCCGCGCGTATGGCGGCCTTTATGAGATGGAGCGTGTTTGAGAAAATAATTAAGCATCGGAAGCACAAACGCAGCGGTTTTTCCGGTGCCTGTTTGCGCACAGCCGATAATATCGCGTCCGGCAACGGCCAGCGGAATTGCGCGTGATTGAATGGCAGTTGGTGCAGTATATCCCGTTGCGAGAATACCCTGCACAAGTTGGTCGGCTAGACCAAGTTTTGAAAATGGCATGAATAAATCCTTACTATAAAATCCCTTTAGAAAGCTCACTTAAGTCATTAGACGTTGAGCTTGAAAATCCATCATATGACATCATAACAAACAATAATATGTTTTTCTAACGGAATAAATGAAGAAACACGCTGTAGAAGTTGGAAACCAACAGAAGTTACAAACGCCCGGAGAAGTTAACTCAGGAAAACGCATATTAGCGAAGACGGGAGTATTTTTCCGTGCACTACTTTAGCTTTTATCATCAGAGAGCGAGTCTCGAATGTCCGCTCCCGATGCTGTTAATACTGCACGGATGCGGTCTGCCGCAACTTGCGGCCTATAATATTAAGATACGAATTTTTTCGTTCATTTCCTATGCATTTCGAAACATAATTATTCCGATTTTCAGAACACAAAACGAATCCTGGAATCCATATACAACTTATAACAAAACGATATTATTGCGTTTGCATTCTGCGATCATATCTTCAGGCCAGATACTGGCTTGAATTTCTCCAATATGCGCCTTTCGAAGATAAAACATACACAAACGCGATTGTCCGATACCGCCTCCGATAGAAAGAGGCAGTTCATCATTCATCAACCGCTTGTGGAATTTTAATTTCAACCTCTGTTCCTGTCCTGAAAGCTTAAGTTGTTTAGCAAGTGCAGTCTTATCGACGCGTATTCCCATAGACGACAATTCAAAGGCACACTCCGTAACCGGATTCCAGACAAAGATATCGCCGTTCAAAGTCCAGTCGTCATAATCAGGAGCACGTCCATCATGTTTCGTGCCGTCGGAAAGATTCCCTCCGATGCCGATAATAAAGACGGCCTTATGTTCACGGACAATCGCATCTTCACGTTCGGGCGGTGATAGTTTTGGATAACGTTTTATTAACTCTTCAGCATGAATGAACGTGATACTTTCCGGAAGGATGGGTTTAATTCCCGGATATTCATAATACACAAATAATTCCGTGCGGCGGATAACATCATAGATCGTCTGAACAACCTTTTGAAGGAAGGCAAGCGTTCGCTCTTCGGCTGTAATGACTTTTTCCCAATCCCATTGATCGACATACAGCGAATGAAGGTTATCCAGCACATCATCGGCACGAATCGCATTCATATCGGTATAAATTCCGGATCCTACCGGAATTTTATAATCCGCAAGCGCCATCCGCTTCCATTTTGCCAGCGACTGCACAACCTCTGCTTCTTGATCCTGCAGGTCTTTTATTTTAAACGAAACAGGACGCTCTATACCGTTCAGATCGTCATTCACACCGGTGCCTTTTAAAACAAAAATCGGAGCTGTCATTCGTTTAAGATCCAATTCGAGAGCAAGATTCAATTGAAAATAATCTTTGATTCTCATAATTGCCTGCTCTGTGGTATATAAATTTAAGACCGGTTTATATCCCTGCGGAAGAAAGAAGCCTCTCGGCATAATATACTCCTATAATTGATAAATAAGGACGCATGTATATATAAAATCGGGAACGATTAACGCAAAAGCAATTCTTTATAGAATTTTGCATCTGGATTGTTCGGATTGTACATTGAGATAACAAACGGATAAAAGATTGAACGCACTAAAAACTACAACCATCTCGCTCTATACACCACAAGATTTCAATTTCTGGCATACGGTAAACAGTCACGGATGGTGTTCGCTGCTGCCGTTCAGTATAGACAAAGAACAGCGGTCAATTAATCGGCTTCTCACCTTAGACGATAATTCGCTTGCATATTGCCGTATCAAATGCGGCAGCAACTCGTCTCTTAATATTCAAGTAAGTTATCCAGGCAAGCTGTCAACATCTCAATGTTCCGATATTAAACATCAAATCGCATCGTGTCTCCGGCTCACAGAGGATTATTCCAAATTCTATCGAGAGGTGAAACGATATCCCAGGTACCGCTGGATCGGAAAAATAAAAGCAGGACGAATGCTCCGGGCACCATCGGTTTTTGAAGATATTGTTAAAATGATTTGCACGACAAATTGCAGCTGGTCATTAACGGAAATTATGATCGAGAATCTTGTGGGGGAACTTGGAAGAACTTTTAATAATTCACAGAAAAGTTTCCCCTCGCCTGAAATCCTGGCAGGCATAACGGAACAATTTCTCAGAAAAACCGTAAGAGCAGGCTATCGGTCGCCGTTTCTTCTGGAGTTTGCGGAAAATGCCGCTAACGGCAAATTCTATGTGGAAAGCTGGCGATCATCAGAATTATCGACCGATGTCCTTTTCAAGAATCTTCGTTCCATCAAGGGTGTCGGTGAATATTCGGCAGCTAACATTTTAAAACTTCTCGGCCGGTACGACTATCTCGGATTAGATTCATGGGTGCGCAGCAATTACTATGAATTGTATCACAGCGGCCGAAAAGTCACCGATCGTACTATTGAATTAAAGTACAAACCGTACGGTAAGTGGCATGGATTGTTTTTCTGGATGGAAATGACGAAGGATTGGTACTTTCACAAATCTCCATTCTAACCGAGCAGTATACTTCACATACTATTCCGTTTATAACTGCGGCTCTCCGGCTTCATTTGTTTCCTTGTGCTTCGAAGCGCCTTCTATGATTACAACATATTCACCGCGAGGTTCTTTCTTTTCCATTTCAACCAGCACTGACTGAATTGGGCCGCGTACAATTTCTTCAAATTTCTTTGTTAATTCCCTGGCCACGACAACATTTCGGTTCCCGAAAATATTATAAATATCGGCGAGGGTTTTACGAATCCTATGAGGTGATTCATAGAGAACCATGGTGCGGGATTCTGTTTTCAGCGATTCAAATTTCGTTTTGCGCCCTTTTTTTAGCGGAAGAAATCCTTCGAATACGAACCGATCTGTCGGAAGACCACTTGCGATAAGCGCGGAAATAAACGCTGTTGGACCGGGAATAGGAATAATCGATATTCTATTTTCCAGCGCCTGCTGAACGATATGAAATGCCGGATCGGAAATTCCGGGCGTTCCGGCATCCGAAACTAATGCAATAGACTGGCCTGCTATAAGTTTTTCAATCAATTGCGGCGCACGTGTTTTCTCATTATAGCTGTAATAACTCATCATCGGCTTGGTGATCCCGTAATGATCCAGCAGGATTTTCGTTTTTCGCGTATCTTCTGCAGCGATTAGATCAACCGAACTGAGAACTTTTACAGCACGGTAAGTGATATCTTCCAAATTACCGATAGGAGTGGCAACAAGATAGAGAATACCGGATGGAAGAGATGAATTGATCATATGCAGTTTATTGAATTATTTTAACGAATACATTTATCAATGATTTAACTTATTTATTCTCAAGATCAAGACTGCGATACAAGACTTTAGCAATTGCCGGCATCCGGCTTTTGAATTCATTTTTCCGAATCAATCCGCGGACCTTTTCTATCAGCTTTTCTGCGAATCCCAAGTTCACCAATTCTTCATCCGAATGCTGTTCATCGATCATTTTAAAAAGCAATGCATCAAGTTCTGCATATGTTGCGCCGATTTCGCCTTCATCTGTTTGTCCTTCCCATAAATCCGCTGAAGGCGCTTTATCGATGATCCGTTTGGGAACTCCGAGTTCTTCCGCAAGCTGCCAAATTTGCGTCTTATAAAGGTCACCCAGCGGATTGAAAGCACATGCTACATCGCCGTACTGAGTTCCATAACCTACAAGGATCTCGGTTTTATTACTGGTTCCAATAACAAGTGCCTTTTCACGCGCAGATAAGTCATAAAGTACAATCATCCGCATTCGGGCCATTACATTGCCGCGCCGGAGAGAGTCGGTAATTTTATTCTCATCACAATACGCGTCTACCATTTTGCTGATATTGACAAGCTCTGAACGAATGCCTGTCTTCTGAATCACAAGACCCGCATCTTCCAAACTGTTTGGATTGCTCGTACGATAGGGAAGCATAACACCGAGGACGTTCTCTTTTCCCAGAGCTTCTACAGCCAGTGCCGCCGCTGCTGCCGAATCGACACCGCCGGAAATACCGATAATGCCCTTTGCGAATCCGGCATTTGCCATTTGGTCTTTTATAAACCTGACGAGCAATTCCCGCACAATTTTAGTGTCAATTTTAAGATCTGCCCGTTTTGTTCTATGCGATGTTTCCATACTTTTTCCTTCTTAAGCCGGCTTCATTTCTTTCAAACTGCGGCGAATAATATCAATCCCTTCATCTACTTCTGCTTTCGATAAATTCAACGGTGGCCTGAATCGAATCGTCCTATTACTGCAGCCGATGAGTATCAATCCTTTTTCCAACGTCTTCTTTTTTATCAATTCCCGGTTCTGATGAACATCCATGTCTATTGCGCAGAATAAACCCAATCCGCGAACGTTGCTTACAAGTAACGGATATTCTTTCTGCAGTTCAAGAAGGTTTTTGAGCAAATATTCTCCGACGATACGTGCGTTTTCCACGAGGTTTTCTTCGTCAATAATTTCTAAAATCCTGGCGGTACGGACCATATCGATTAGATTGCCGCCAAACGTAGAGTTCAGCCGGCTTGGCACGTGAAAGACATTATCGGGGACCTCGTCAATGCGCTTGCTTGAAACGAATCCGCAGACGTGCATCTTCTTGCCGAAAGACATCATATCCGGTTTCACAAAATATTCATGAGCCCACATCCTGCCTGTGATACCGACGCCTGCCTGCACTTCATCAATAATAAACATTATATCGCTTTCATCGCAGATAGTGCGCAATTCAACAAAAAATTCCTTCCGAAAATAATTATCACCGCCCTCCGCCTGAATCGGTTCGATAATAAGCGCTGCGATATCGTCCGGATGTTGGTGAATGGCGGTTTTTATCTGATCAACTGCCATCGCTTCTTCTTTTTTTACTTTTTCAATCACGGCATCTGTAATCGGAAAAGAGAGCACTGGATTATGAATCCGAGGCCATTGAAATTTCGGGAAGTATTTGATTTTTACAGGATCAGTATTTGTTAAAGACAAAGTATAACCGGTACGTCCATGAAATGCATTCTTGAAATGAATAACCTGCGTGCCGAGTTCGCGCGAATACCCTTTTGCAAAATTCTTCTGTATTTTCCAGTCGAATGCAGCTTTTAATGCATTCTCAACTCCTAACGCACCACCATCTATAAAGAAAGCATACGGCAGGTACGGCGGCTGGGCAATCCTGGAAAACGTTTCGACAAATTCTGCAAGTTCAACCGAGTACACATCTGAATTGGAAGGTTTGTTCACACTCACATAGCTGAGTTTTTTAAGAAACTCCGGTGTTGTTAATTTCGGGTGATTAAGTCCTACGGCATTTGAGGAAAAAAAAGAAAAAAAGTCCAGAAGGTTGCGCTTTGATCGCGAATCATAAATATACGAACCATGGCTCTTTTGGAGATCGACAACAATCTCAAATCCATCCGCGAGCATATGGCGGCTTAAAGTTGAATGGACTTCAGAGGGAGGAACTGCTATAGTTTTTTTGGCAGTCGATTTTTCATTTTTCTTTTCGGACATGATGCACCTCGAAATTCGCAATATGAACGGATTCGGTGACTCTTGCGAGTGCGATACGTTTACAACACATACACCAATCCATCAGAAGAATTCCTGATGCTCATAAAAAGAAACAATATAAGGACGGCCTGTCATAATATAAATTACTAATATCCGAATACAAAAGCCAAATCCATGTAGTTTTATATTTTAAAGTTGACTTTGTCATGCAAAGGTTTTAAATTGAAATGCGCGACCGAACCCTCCGAATGGATCGTGTAGGCCCGTGCTAAGTATTTAGTCCCCGCTTTTGCGGGGACTTTTATTTAGGGGGAAAATATACAATACCCTCGCTCTCTCCTCGCGAATAGACACTTTTTTCAATTATCGGTTCAAGTAATTTGTAGAGATTAGTAAAATTATAAGGATCCGTTGTTTTTGAGGAAAGATTTTTAGCAGCAACACAAAACGCTATCAGGTCACATAATTGGACGAAATAGGAATAGTCTGATTTCCTAATGAATGGGTCTTCAATAAAAGAATCTAATTTTATATTCTTTCCACTAACATAATTAATAACTCTTAATTGCCTAAGCATTTTTCTAATTTTATCTTCATTCGTTTCATCTGATATAAGAATCGCTTTATCTGTACGTCCAATTTCGTTGTTAAATTTATTCGCTGTATAGTGTTGCCTTGTGAGAAGTAATTTCCAAGCATAGCTGAATATATCCAAACTTTGACTTTTGATTTCTTTTTTCCTAATACACACGCTAAATGTTCTTATCGTCTTTATCGTTGATAAAAATTCAAATGCTCTTTTATATATTTTAACTCTGTTATCTTCTGAAAGATTTAATCTATGAGCAAATCCTTGTTTTCTGATCAAATAATTGGCCTTCAATTCATCTACTAATCTTATACCATAATCTCTTTTAAGCTCTTTCCTAAATTCCTTTATTCTGGAAAAAGTATCGTTCCACAAATTTTCATATAAAAGTATTGTCGTTAAGACATAGAATCTTGTTGGACTATTTATTAAACCATCATCACCCGAATCGTCAACATATTCTAAAATCATTTATACGATTCCTAGTACACTACTTCATAAATCCGGTAATCCATAAATTATCACTTAATAATTATCAATTTGTGCTCTTTGAAGCCGGCCGCTGTAATCAATATATATGGATTTCCATTCCGTAAAGAAATCGTACACTGCCCAGCCGCCTTCGCGGTGACCGTTGCCGGTATGCTTTACTCCGCCGAACGGCAAATGTGCTTCCGCACCGATTGTCGGCACATTGATATATGTGATACCTGCCTGAATATCACGAATCGCTTCAAATGCTTTATTTACATCCCGTGTATAAAGAGAAGAAGACAAACCATAGACCGTTCCATTTAAAATTCTGACAGCTTCTTCAAGTGATTTCGTACGAATAACAGACAGAACCGGGCCGAAAATCTCTTCCTGGGCAATACGCATGGTTGGTTTCACTTTATCAAAAATCGTCGGTTCAAAGAACCAGCCCTTTGACAAATCGCCCTGATTTGCAACAGCACCGCCGCAGACAAGCTGAGCGCCTTCATTCTTTCCGATTTCTACATACGATTGCACAATTTTCCTTTGAGCTTCATTGATACAAGGGCCGACATCGATCGTGGGAAGAAGTCCATCGCCCAGCCGCAGCCGTTTTGTTCTCTCGACAAGCATTTCTATGAACTTATCGTAAACATTTTCATGAAGGATCAGACGGCTCGTCGCTGTACAGCGCTGTCCTGTTGTGCCAAATGCGCCCCAAAGCACGCCGTCAAGTGCTAACGCAAGATCGGCATCCTCCATCACGATCTGTGCATTTTTGCCGCCAAGCTCCAGCAAGACACGTTTGAGTGTCGCGCTCGCATCCCGCGAAATTTGTTTTCCGATTTCGAATGAACCGGTGAACAAAATCATATCAACACCGGGATGTGCAACGACGGCACTGCCTGCTTCTATGCCGCTTCCATGAACAAGGTTCACAACACCTTCGGGTAATCCTGCTTCCATCATTATTTGAATAAGTGTCGTTGCAGTTTTCGGCGTATCGCTTGCAGGTTTAAAAACAACTGTATTCCCGGAAAGAATTGCAGGGAAAATTCCCCAGGACGGAATTGCCATCGGAAAATTCCAGGGAGTGATAATTCCCGCTACTCCCACGGGCACCCTGATTGCCATAGCGAATTTATTGGGAAGCTCTGATGGAACCGTATGCCCAAACAGCCGGCGTCCTTCCGTCGCGGCATAGTATGCTGTATCAATACCTTCTTGAACATCACCGCGGGTTTCATCGAGTACTTTCCCCATTTCACGGGTCATTTCACGGGCAATTTCTTCTTTGTTCTTCACAAGAAGGTCGCCTATTTTTCTAAGTATATTGCCTCGTGCCGGCGCCGGCATCAACCTCCATTTCTCATACGCCGCACGAGCAGCTTTCACTGCTTCATCGACATCTTCCTTACCCGATTTCGGGAACATTCCGATGATATCATCCCAATTGGCCGGATTACGATTGGCAGTCGTTTTTTCTGATTTAGCATCAACCCACTGGCCGTTGATGAAATTCTGGAATTTCTGAGGCATGGCGAACCTCCGGTTTTAATGAATTCCTACTCGCTTAAATATATAATCAACATGCTTTAAACTTCTCTCTGGATTAAAAAGGTCCTCGAGTTCTTTTTTCGAAAGAACTTTCATGACCTCCTCGCTTCCAAGGAGCAATGTTTTAAATCCTTTTCCTTCCCCCGCAGGGGCAGATTCCTGTTTCCATACCTTCATTGCAAGTTCCTGCACTATTCGATATGCATCTTCACGTTTCATGCCTTTTTTTATCAGAGCAAGAAGCACTTCCTGCGAGAAAATGAGACCGCGTGTTGCATTCAGGTTGCGGATCATATGCCTGGGATAGACGAGTAGATTATCTATAACCTTTATCATATCATTGAGTATAAAATCAAGAATAATACAGCTGTCGGGAATTATTACTCTCTCAACCGATGAATGCGATATATCGCGTTCATGCCATAAAACAACATTTTCCAAAGCTGCCAGAGCATTTGACCGAAGAACTCGAGTCAATCCTGCAATCCGTTCACAGACAACGGGATTTCGTTTATGCGGCATTGCGGAAGAACCCTTTTGTCCTTTCGAGAAGGATTCTTCTGCTTCCAGCACTTCTGTTTTTTGCAGATGGCGGATTTCCGTCGCAAATTTTTCTAATGAACATCCGCAGATTGCGAGTGTATTCATAAATTCCGCATGGCGGTCGCGCTGAAGCACCTGAGTGGAAATCCGGGCAGGCTGAAGTCCTAATTTCTTACAGACGTATTGCTCGACAGCAGGATCGATATGCTGGTATGTACCTACGGCGCCTGAAATTTTCCCGACGGAAATATTTTTCAGCGCCGCCTCCAGACGTTCGATATTGCGCACACTTTCTGCATACCATAATGCAAGTTTCAATCCGAACGTCACCGGCTCGGCATGGATTCCGTGGGTTCTGCCGATCATGACCGTGTGCTTAAATTCTTTCGCACGTTTTGACAGCACATCCAGCAGGCCTTCTAATCCTTTGAGCAGCATTTCGCCGGATTGTTTCATTTGAACGGCGAGTGCTGTATCAAGAACATCCGATGATGTCATGCCAAGATGTATGAAACGAGATTCCGGGCCCACATATTCGCCGACATTAGTCAGGAAAGCTATAACATCATGTTTGACTTCCCGTTCAATTTCGAGAATACGTGCAACTTTAAAATTGCCTCTTTCCCGGATGATTTTTACAGCTTTTTTCGGAATAACGCCGAGTTTTGCCTGCGATTCGCATGCCAGCGTTTCAATTTCCAGCCATATTCGAAATTTGTTTTCGTCTTCCCAGATTTTCCCCATCGCCGGAAGTGTATATCGTTCTATCATTATCTTCCCTTCGGTGTTGCTGTCAGTTTTAAATTGATATCTATAGTTTTGCGTTCTCGGTAAACTTTAAATTTTAATATATCACCCGGACTTAATTCTATCATCACCGCAATAATGTCGCCGTCCGAATTCACCTTCTCTCCATTCACTTCAATAATGATATCGCCTACTTTCAGGCCCGCTGCTTCCGCAGGCCCGCCGGAGTGAATATCGCTGACGATTACGCCCTGCGGCTGTTTCAATCCGAAATACTGAGCAATCCGCGCGTCTACAGGTTGTACATCGAAACCTGCAGTAATATCATGTGCAATTTTTCCTTTTGTTTTTAATTTAGCTACAATTATTTTAATTTTATTGATAGGAATCGCAAACCCGTACCCAATATAAGTATTGCTTTGTCCGCCGGTAAAAATCAATGTATTCATACCGATCACTTCTCCGCTGCTGTTGACGAGCGGGCCGCCGCTGTTTCCCCCATTGATTGCCGCATCCGTTTCAATCATATCTCTATAATAACGATTCTGCAATTGCCCCAGTTTCATACCCGTAGAACTAACGACACCAACCGTTACAGTCGGCTTATCATTAATCTCAAACAAACCGAATGGATTTCCCAAAGCAATAGCCCATTCACCAATAACAACATCATCAGAATTGCCCATTGTAACGTACGGAAGATCCTTTCCTTCGACCTTCAACAGACAGATATCCGTTGCCGGATCGGTACCGACCAGCTTTGCTTTCATCTGTTTCCCGCCCATAATTGTCACTGTAATATCCGTTCCGTTTCCCGCAACGTGATCGTTCGTAACGATATATCCATCCGGTGAAATAATAAAACCTGATCCAAGTTCTTTGACTTCCTGCTTGTAAATACGATCGCCAAAAAAAGGCTTGAAGAACGGATCATCAAAAAATTGTGAGAACGGATCGCGATACCGAATCTGCCGAACCGCAATAACATTGATTCCGACAACCGCAGGACTTAATTTTGCTACCGCACGTGTGATGGCGTTCTGCCGTGATAGAGCAAGCTGATCGCTTTTCTGCTGATTATTTTCCTGATTTTGTTCCGTTGATTGAAACGCCTGGCCGAAGGCCGTACCGGCAGCCTGCGCTGACTGAACTCCGGCCGGCTTTACCATATACCCGATACCAAAGCCAACGAGCAGCAGTACTACCGAAATAACAAAGAAACGCACATATGGATTATTCATTATATAACCTTTTTAAAAATAAAATTTTAAAATTTATGTTCCTCTTTTTAAAAGATCTCTAATGGTGTCCCAATGACTAATCAGAAGAATTCCGCTAATAATAAACGATAAATACCGATAATCAGTCGCAGAAATCTTTTGTACCATAAAAAAATCAATCCATGATGAAGGGATTATAAGTAAAACAACGGGCGCGATAACGATAGCAATCAGGTTCGCGTTTAAAATATCCTTGATGATCTTGTGTGAAATAAACCATGTCAGGCACCAAACGATTGTATAACTCACACCTATAGCGAATGAACCGCCGGCCGCAGTCGCTAATCCTTTTCCGCCATGGAACCGTAGCCAGATAGGATAATTATGTCCGATAATTGCTCCGGTCAATGCCGACGATTGAATCCAGAACGATCCACCCAAAAGCTGTCCTGCTGCAAATGCAACAGCAAATCCTTTTATTCCATCCAGTATTCCAACAATTATCCCCGTTTTTTTTGATTTTGTTACATCAAATACATTGAACGCGCCGACATTTCTGCTGCCTTGCATGCGTATATCCAGTCCTGCCCTCCAGCGGACAACAAGATAAGCCGTAGGAATAGAGCCGACAAGATATCCTATCAAGATACATAAGATGATATCCAATACTTCACACTTGTATTATTATGGCTGCTGAAATCATCTCTTATAGAAAACTACGGAAAAGTGAAAGGGAAAGCAACTGAAG
>CAZYAM010000024.1:12422-30735 GCA_964645575.1 uncultured Ignavibacteriaceae bacterium | reverse complement strand
TTTCTACTATTGGAATATGTGGGCTGACGCTTGTGTCTTTGGGGATTCTACGGCCTCTCAGCTTAAAAAAAACCCATCACTATTGGATGGGATTTGCTCTTATTATGGGGAGCATTGTTTCACGCGTCATTCTTTTCATTCTATTTTACTTAATCCTGACTCCCCTTGCAAGAACCGCAAAAGTATTCGATAAACATTTTTTTCTATTGTATAGAGATAAAAAACGATCGAGTTATTGGATTGATCGGGAAAATAAAAAAACAATCAATTATGAACGGATGAGTTAATATATGGCAAAACTAAAAATTCTTAAAGAATATTTTTCTTTCCTGAAGGAAAATAAAAAATGGTGGCTGCTTCCATTTGTTATTGTTTTAGTATTATTCGGGCTGCTTATTGTCCTGACGAAAGGCAGCGCTTTGGCACCGTTTATTTATACGATATTTTAGTTTGCATGAACGAGGAGATCTTTGTTTTCAAAGGGTAGTATTAATCCTTGAAGAGAGATTATCACGTTTTACTGCTACGGAAATCTTATAATTTAAACATTGTGCTTAATGAACATTATAGCTACTACTATTTCAGCAGTAAAGTTGATTTAGATGAAAAATACTGACGTCAAATCAAGGAATGAATGAAAAATAATTCTGACAAGATTTGTGTGATTACGGGTGGCACATCAGGAATTGGTGCAGCTGCCGCACGACAATTGGCACACCTTGGATTCAGCGTAATTATAGTGGGGCGTAATCGAAAAAAAGGTCTTAATCATATTAAAAAAATCAAATACTCTGATCCAGACGTGCAAGTAGATTTTCTTCATGCAGATCTATCATCTCAAAATCAGATAAGAAAGATCGCCAAAGAATTCGCAGATCGTTATTCTCGCCTTGATTTGCTGATAAACAATGCAGGTGCATATTATGCAAAGCGTGAAATAAGCGTAGACGGACTCGAAATGACGTTTGCCCTTAATCATATGAGTTACTTTTTACTTACTAATTTACTGCTTGATCAGTTGAAGGCGAGCGTCTCTGGAAGAATTATAGTGGTTTCTTCAGGGGCGCATGAGGGGGGGAGAATAAATTTCGAAGATCTGCAATCGGAACATAATTATAATCGCAATCAAGTGTATGCACAGTCGAAACTTGCAAATCTTCTTTTTACATATGCTCTTGCCAGGCGTTTGGAAGGTACACGTGTTACTGCAAATGCTCTTCACCCCGGATCTGTTGCAACGAATATTGGCGCTAATAATAATTGGTTGAAGACAAGGTTACGTAATTTAATAAAACCAGGGATGATCAGTCCGGATGAAGGTGCAAAAACTGTCGTCTATCTTGCTACATCTCCGGATGTAGAGGGTGTTACAGGCAAGTACTTTTATAATTGTAAAATAATTAATTCTTCAGAGGAGTCTTACGATGAAGTGTGCCGCGAAAAGTTGTGGCTGCTTAGTGAAAAACTGGCTGGGCTTTCTTAGAAGTATAGCTGGATTTGAAAAAGTCCGGGATGCGGCCTAAGGCTATTATGGGCATGTTTGAATTGGAAACCAGCAAGAATTCCTGCAGTCCAATAATCCGATTTGAATTCTAAGTCATGAATAACACGATTTATAAATACTAATTATTCTGTCACAGCATATCATTATTAAAGGAATTATTGAATCACACCCGCTCTGGAAATCGATGCACCTTCAATCTATATTCCAGTCCTGCCGAATTCGGGGAGGTGCTGTCTCAGCAAAGATCTTTGCGGAAGGACTCTGTCTTCCGAGTGGATCGGCAATGACAACAACTGATTTTAACCGTATTGTCGACATCGTAATAAAAGTCTGCCTTAAAAAAGTTTGTAACATATTAACCGTGAACAATTATTACGGAAGAATCTAGGAATTATATTCTGTGAACTTGCGTTATCTTAGTTTGAAGATATCGATGAATGATTCTATTTATTGTAAGCTTCGTTTTTAATAGACAATTCGATAAAATTCGTTATTCATAGCATATTATCGATGTTCTTACATTATGACGTGGATCACAGTATGTTAATTATTCATTTCTTACAATTTAACGGCGTACCAAATAGAGATTTACCTTCTGAAGTTTTAATTGATAAGGCTGATGAGAACATTTCTTATTGATATTTTTTTTCGTATATTTATATGCATCGATGCTTTTTCAGGCATTGATAATCAGAAAGAAAAAAAGATAACTGATTTAATTTCTCATTTTTTTCCAATGTACGTTCCTTCTGTTTCACGATAAATTGGGCCGGGGCAACAGTATCCACTTTTTATACAGGAAGAGTACAAACCTTGACCGAATAACAGATAGGTCGGGAATAGCCTTGCTTATGGATTGTTGATATTTCCATTAAAAGGCATTCTGATTGGTTATAAATTCTTTATTAGTGATTTCTAATAAATATTAGAAAATTCTAATTAGCAATTTTCTTTCATGATGAGTACAATTATTCAAAGTAAAAAAGCACATTCTGGTTATATTTTACTAAATCTACTATTTGAAAATTTAAAATTTTCTAATAAACAAAAGGGGTTGGTAATCCAATGAGTAAGCGTTTCTTTAGTATTATCCTAAAGGCACAAAATCGGCATCTTTTCGTTATGGATATTGTTATTCTTTCCGTCGTCCCTATGTTAGCTTTAATTTTGAGATTAGAGACGATTTATGCTGTGAATATCCTTGCCAAGTCACTGCTGATTTACACTCTTGTTTCGCTAATTCTCAAGTTAAGCATATTTCAACTTTGTAAGTTTTATAATCGTTACTGGGTATATGCCAGTGTAGATGAGGCTGTAATACTATTTATTGCGACTATAGCATCTTTGCTTTCATGTGTGGTCGTGTTTTTTAGTATATTAAGGCCGTTTGGTTTCATTGAAACTGGTTTTCCGCAGTCCATACCTTTTATCGATGGTTTACTAACGATACTAATGATTGGGGGTGTACGGGTCATGTTCAGGCTTGTGTACGTCTTCAATGAACGGATCAGCACAGAAGTTAAGAATAAAAATGTTCTCATTGTCGGTGCGGGTATTGCCGGCTCTATGATTGTCAAAGAACTTCGGACGAATCCGCAATTAGGCATGAGGACTGTTGCATTTGTTGATGATGATCCGAACAAACAGAATGTTAGCATACATGGCGTTAAAGTTATGGGAACGCTTGAAGATATCCCTAACATTGTAAAAGAAAATAAAGTCAGTGAAATTATCATCGCTATGCCGACAGCATCTGGAAAAACAATCAATAGCGTTGTTCAGATGTGCCAGACGCTGAAGATCAAAAGCAAGACAATACCCGGAGTTTTTGAAATTATTTCCGGATCCGCAGTTGCACAGTTACGCGATGTACAAATTAACGACTTGCTGAGACGCGGAACCATAGAAATCAATGAGAAGAATTTATGGAAGCTCATTCAGGGGATGCGGGTAATGGTCACAGGGGCGGGCGGATCTATCGGAAGCGAACTCTGCCGTCAGATTATAAATTTTCATCCTAAAGAGCTCATCATGCTGGGTCATGGAGAAAATTCAATTTTTCAAATTGCCAATGAGATCAAGACTCGATACGGTGTTGTCGGCGAGGCGATAACGTTTAAAACTGTTATTGCAGATATAAGAGACCGTGATCGAATGACTCATATCATGGAAGAATCACAGCCGCAAATTATCTTCCATGCAGCTGCCCATAAACATGTTGGGTTGATGGAAAAAAATTGCCTCGATGCCGTAACTAATAACGTTTCAGGTACGCAGATCCTTGTTGAACTCGCAGCTCGTTATGAAGTTGAAAAGTTTGTCATGATTTCATCAGATAAGGCAGTCAATCCGACAAGCGTTATGGGAGCAACAAAACGTATTGCCGAGTTGGTTGTACATAATGCTGCTGTTAATCATCACAAAGCCTTTGTAGTGGTACGGTTTGGCAATGTTCTCGGTAGCAGGGGAAGCATTGTACCTATCTTGGAGAAGCAGATTCGTGCAGGCGGTCCGGTTACAATAACGCATCCTGATGTGACAAGGTTCTTTATGACGATTCCTGAAGCCGTTCAGCTCGTGCTGCAAGCCGGAGCATTAGGAAAGTGCGGAGAAACATTTGTCCTTGATATGGGACAACCGATAAAAATTGTTGACCTCGCGCGTGATCTTATTCGACTTAGCGGATTACGTGAAGGAACGGATATCGACATCGTATTTACCGGTCTGCAGAAAGGTGAGAAGATGCATGAAGAACTGTTCTATGCGACAGAAAAGCATACAAGATCGAGTCATGAAAAGATATTTGTCTGTAGCAACGGCGATAATCTCCATTCAGCAGCCCAAGATCATAAAGGTTCTGGAAATACTATCAGCGATGAATCGTCATTACTCATTCGCGATATAAACTTGCTAATTAATGTAGCCAGAGCCGGCAAGATAGATCTTGTTTACCAGTATCTGAATAAAATCGTTCCTCAGTATAGCGATGATGAATGCTTTTCCATGAATCTTAATATTTTCAAGGATCTTAATATTCAGGAAAGAATTCGTAAAACAGCGGAGGCGGCTGCATAGTACACACGAACTGATTAAGAAGTTCATAAAGCCTCACAAGAATCATTGTGAGGCTTTTTTATATACGGAAAAAATGAATTGATCAGTTCAATAAAAAGGAAAGAAGCAGAACTTCTATTTAATCCAGAAATAGTGAAATGCGGTAGGAAATGAACAAAACAGTACCTTGTATGTAATTGTTTTTAAAGGTCGACAGTAAATTGTCTATTGTTTATTAAGTTTCTTTTGTAAAAATGCAATTATTTTTAAGACAGTATCGAAATTTTCTGCGACGAGCTCATCATCTTCGAATTTAAGCTGGAATTTATCCTCTAAAAATCCTATTAGTTCTAGTACACCTGTTGAATCAATAACTCCCATGCCTAACAGTGATTCATCGTCATGAAAAACGGTCGCAGGATTAAAAACGAAATTCTGTTGGATAAAATCTCTTACTGTTTTCTGAATATCCTGTCGGTCCATAATTAGATTATCCTTTGTTGTAATGATAATGGGTTTTGAGTGTGGTCGATAAATGTTATGAATTCAATTTCCGCTTCAGGTCCCGGTTCTGATGACTTAATAAACTGTTGTATAACAAGCTGTGTAGATAATATACCAATAAATGCCATATTGTCTGTGTTGCTGAACAAACCGGGCTCATGGACTTTATCACGTTTTGAAATGCATTTATTAAATAAACCACGAACTGCTTCAGGATTAAAAATCCCTGTAGTTTTAAGCACACGCTCTGAGAACAATTCCTGAACATAAGCAGGTGTATCTTGACTGAGGAAACATGAGGCATCCGGTGCGCGATAGGGTTGTTTCTTGCGATGAATAATCGCTTCCGGAATCAGTCCAACTGCTACCTTTTTTAGAATGCGTTTTTCTTCAAGAAAAGCAAGTTTGTATTCTGCTGGAAGTTCGTTACAGAATTGCATAAAGTCAACATCGAGAAAAGGAAAACGTCCTTCAACAGAATGAGCCATCAGCATACGATCTCCCTGCGATGAAATCAGGTATGTTGAAAGTAGTGTTGTTATTTCAATATATTGTGCCTGTGCAAGAGGATCCCATTTATTGAAAGCGGCCGGTAAATCATCCAATGCAGAAGGAGACGGATTGTTCTCAAGCGTATTTAGGATATCCTTGGATAAAAATTTTTTTAATGAAGATGTGGTTTGCCATCTCGGATCATGTGAAAATCCCGGTGAGCCGGCTCGTTCAAGTCCTTTTTTCCAAAATTCATAGGCCATTCCTCTTGCTCGTTGTGGCGAGCGCGCGAGGTACGGGTATATCCGGTCAAATAATAATGGCCGGATTTTCGAGTTCGGCTGGTGAGACCAGAATTGACGAATCATAGCTTCCCTGAAAATATCGTAGCCGGCTAACATTTCATCGGCTCCTTCGCCCGTTAGAACAGCCTTTATTCCGGCTTCACGAACGGATTTTGAAAGTAGAAATAGAGGGGCAGGAGCTGTTCTAAGAATAGGCCGTTCGATATGCCGGATGACATCCGGAAAGACTTGCGCGATATCTTTCCTTGTCACAATAATTTCTCTGTGAGAACTATTCAGTGTGGCAGCCATCATTCTTTGGAATTTGGTTTCATCGAATTCTGCATCGTCGAATCGAATTGAGAATGTCTCGAATCGCCCTTCTTTTGCCTTTCGACCCAGCCGGGCGATGACTGAACTATCCAATCCGCCGGACAAATAACTCCCTACCGGAACATCCGATCTCAGCATTCTTAATCTTGTTGCCTGTTCCAATTTATCACGTAGAATTTCTGTAGTTTCAGTAAGCGCCTTTTGACCTGAGCCGCTTTCCCACCTTTTCGGCGTTTCAGGGAATGCCAATCTCCAATATACTTTTTCCTTTCTTTCTCCATTGGGTCCATACAAACGAAAAGACGCTGGAGGCAGTTCTTGAATTCCCTGAAATACAGTTACCGGAGCAATCGAAGCCCAATATGTAAATGTCTGATCTAATCCCTGCGGATTTATGGTCCGCGGGACTTCAGGATCGGCAAATATCGCCTTAATTTCACTGCCAAAGAGAACCCGGCCGTTGCTTTCATGAATATATAAAGGTCGTACGCCAATACGATCTCGAGAGAGGACTAATGTACGAGTTTTTGTATCCCATAGTGCAAGCGCCCATTGGCCGTTAAAACGAGAGAAGCACTCAGTGTTCCACGATTCAAATGCATGGAGAATAACTTCCGTATCCGAATGGGTTCGAAAGTGATGACCTAATTTCTCAAGCTCGATTCTTAATTCAATGAAATTGAAAATCTCTCCGTTGAAGATAATCCAAAGAGTGCGATCTTCATTAGACATGGGTTGCTGACCTGTTTGTAAGTCGATAATAGATAAACGTGCATGGACTAAACCGGAATGATTATCTCTAAATAATCCATACTCATCTGGCCCACGATGACGAATAGCACTGATCATCGACTGTAACAACTTAACAGTCGGCGGGTCATGACGGTCAGTAAGATTAACAATTCCGGCTATTCCGCACATCGAAATTATACTTCCCTTGATTGACGGACAGCAGATTGTATGGAATCGTTGATTTCATCGACGCCATCTATCAGAAGAGGCGGAAGATGCAGTGCAATCGTCGCACGGCGTTTTTTTTCTATATCTTTGTAAACTCTCTCCACTTGTTCTATAGAAAGGTTTGCCGCATGGGCTACTTCAACTGAAGTGATTTTGTGGTTGAATCCGTATAGGCAAATATCCATTTGACTGTAGGGAAGGGAAAAATAAAATTCTTCCTGTGTCTGCGGAAGAGAGAACGTATCAGTAGTCGGAGTTCGTTTACGTATTTCTTCAGGTATGTCGAGCGCCTCGGCTATTTGAAAAACTTGAGTTTTATAGAGGTGAGCTATCGGCTTGAAATCAGCGCTTCCATCACCCAGCTTTACAAAAAATCCCTGATCATACTCAAGCCGGTTAGGTGTTCCGCATACAGCGTAGTTTAATTTATCTGCAAAGGAATATTCCGTCATTTTACGCGTTCGCTGTTTCATATTTGTTGCGGCGATGAGTTGAAGATAAACATTCAGCGGCATTCTGACAGATTTTAAATCGCCTGCCGGACTTTGAACAGTAAGAAAAGAAAGATTCAAACGATCATTCTCAAGAATAGAAGGGAGAGAGACTTTATGTTTCCAGCCTTCTTCATACTCGGGAAACACACGGCGTATTGCTTCAAGTTGAGTTTCATAACACCGAGCTCCTTTGAGAATAGGAGCAATATCTATTGTTTCTAATTCGACTCCAAGAGTATCTGCAAGGTGTCGGCCAAGTCTTGTCGAATCGGACGATGAGTCTCGTTCAGGTAACGATAGAGCAAGTATATGCTCTTTTCCCAATGCTCTTACACATAAAGCGGCACAAACGGAACTATCAATACCTCCGGAAACGGCAATGACAGCACCTTTCTTACGAAGGATGGTCCTCACTTGATGATGAATTGTTTTTATTATTTTTTCTATCGTTTGTTTCGTGTTAATTTTCAGCCAGGTATTAGGATCGTTCATGCATCACCCTGATAAGTAGTCTTTTGCAAGTATGCTAAGATTGATTATGAATAAAATTAACCAAACATTTGTCTTTAATCAATAAGTAAGTCCACTCACAAACGGGCATTTAAATGCTATTCAAGCGGTTATCGCCTTGTTTTTCACTTCGTCTAATTCTATTTTAATTCAAAGATCGGAATAGTAAAGAGAAGGACTATACGATTTGTGCCGATAATGCTCGTACCTGATTTGCAGCATCGACATAAGATTCTATGTTGCAGTAGGAAATTTCCTTCTTGAGCCTTTGCTCCATAGCCTTCCCCTGCCCGAGACCTATCTCGAAGTAAAGATAGGAGTTTTGTCTGAGGAATTTTGGAGATTCCCTTATCAATCGTGTAAGAATTGTGATTCCGAGTGAACCTCCATCGAAGGCAAGGCGAGGCTCACACCGGGAAATTTCTGCAGCCATGCTGCCGATCTTTGCCGATGGGATATACGGGGGATTGCAGGTTATTAGATCAAACTTTTTATAAAATTCATCCGACTCAAATGTAGCGAAGAGATCGCTTTGCCTGAATTCGATCCTGTTATCCAAATTCAGGTGTCGTGCATTCTTTCGCGCCAGCATGATTGCTTCTTCTGAAAGATCAGATCCGAACACTCTCGATCGGGATTCTTTTGAAGCTATTCCGAGAGCGATATTCCCGGATCCGGTGCATACATCCAAAACAGTAACAGTGCCCCGGGCATCTGCAATGGATCGTGCAATTGTGAGCGCTGCTCGGCCGAGTATTTCAGTCTCAATTCTCGGAATTAAAGCTTCGGGTCCCGCCAGTAATTCCATTCCCAGAAATTGTTGCCGACCTGTAATATGAGCTAGCGGTATTCCTGTTATGCGTTTATCAATAAGGTCTTCGAGTCGTTTGTACGATTTTTCATCCAGTTCCGGGAAATTCTCAAGCGAAGCTTTTTGGACCGAAACCGGAATACCTGCAGCAAAAAAACCGAGAGTTTTTAAAGTCGATTCAGGAGTTTCCTCCGGCTTGTCCGGCTGTGGTACCCATGAAGCGGTCAAACGATTTAAAAGTATTTCATAACGCGGATTTAAACTCATACATTTTCCTTTTAAGTATTATAAAAGGATTTTGCAATTTTATTTTGATGATATTCCTTAAGATTTATGATTGTGTTCTTTAAACATTTCCTGCAGACGTATGCGGTCTGGTTTTCCGGTTGAAGTCTCAGGGAACCGGTCTAGTGTCCACAAGATATCCGGCCGCATATATTCCGGCATTTGCTTCTTGCAGTATAGATGCAATTCTTTTTCTGAAAACGATAACGGATCGGAAGGTACAATGGCAACAACGATATTGTTCTTAACTTCATCGAACGGTACTGCAAATGTTACTGCATGTTTTGCCATATGTGAAGCATAAATGCAGTCTTCAATTTCTTCCGGACTTATCCGCATACCATGTGATTTGATCATTTGGTCTTTTCGACCTATGAAATACAAATATCCCTCTTCATCGGTCTTTACATAATCTCCGGAATATACGGCGATCTCCGGTTGTCCACCTTTTCCCTGCTGAAACGGAGCGGGGCGGAACCGTTTTGAAGTATTTTCAGGATCCCTCCAATATCCTAAAGCGATGTTGGCGCCTCGGTGGACAAGTTCTCCTTCTTCACCAGGTTCACACAATTTACCTTGTTCGTTTAGTACCAAGAGTTCTACATTAGGAATTGCTTTCCCGATTGAATTGGGACGAATATCAACTTGATCAGGCGGTAGATATGTGGAGCGGAATGCCTCAGTCAAACCAAACATTAAATAAATTTGGATGTGCGCATGGACTTTCCGAAAAAGTTTTGTGATGCTTTCGGGCATGCGGCCGCCGGTATTCGTAATATAACGAAGATTCGGAAACTGCGTTTTGATAAACGGTGAACGATCTCCTGCCAGTTGCTGCCATAGCATCGGCACGGCTCCCATGCCTGTGATTTTCTCGCGTATCAGTATATTACAGATATCGGCGGGCAATACAGACCGCTGTAGTACCAAAGTTCCCCCGATTAGAAGAGCTGATAACAACTGATTGAGTCCGTAGTCGAAACTGAATGGAAGGAGGCTGATTATTATCTCGTCCTTTGTGAGATGAAGATAGTCTGATACGATGTACGCGCCTGAAATAAGATTATTATGCGACAGCATAATTCCCTTCGGCATGCCGGTGGATCCCGATGTGTAGATGATGAGGGCAAGATCTGAACCAATGACACGAAAGGGAGTAAATTGCTTATTGGTCTGGTTTTCGGTTCCAACGGTTATGATTCGGTCGGCACTTAATGGAATTTCAGTCAGCGAGTTACGAAGGCGATTATCGGTAATGAGAAATGTGGTCTCCGAATGATTAATAATGTAATTGACCTGTTGATTTTTCAGCACATCATTGATAATAATGACAACAGCTCCAAGAGACCACACAGCGAAAAGTGCAACAACGGACTCAATAGAACGGGGCAGGTAAACAGCAACATGATCACCTCGTTTTACTCCTATTACCTGCAAAAAAGCAGCATATTGCTTTGTCTGATGAATAAGTTGTGCATAAGTAAGCCGGTGATGGCCGTCGATTAATGCAGTATGCGATGCTCGATCGCTTTCGTGTGATAGCAGGAGATCAGGTAAAGAATAAATCATAAATTCCATTTTTTTATAGCAAATGTCTCCCAAAAAATCAGTTTGTAAGCCGAATGTTTAACTATAACAAATATCCGAACAAAATTGGAGAATTGCTATGCGAATAAAACCATATCTTTTATCATAATTATGAATTTTAGTTCCCTTAATTCCTGTCAAAGGCGATTTTATGAGCAATTAATTGATTTCGTAGAATTAAATCCACCGCTTTGCTCAGTGTGCTTATCGCTGCCGGTTATGAAATCAGAGCTAAAAATGGTAAAAGGGTTCCTTTCAAGCGAATTTATCTTTCATTTCATTTTTAAGTTGTTTAATTATACCGATATCAGTTTATTCAAATCTATTTCAATTAGCTTGCTGGAATAAATATGGCCGAAGTAAAATTAGAATCTCTGCGAAGAGTCCGCAAGGGGAAATAATATTTTATGCGTAAATATTTATGTTAAACCAATGAAATACCGGTTCAATTTTTCCGTCTTCATATAATTGGAAATTTATCCTAGTCGTTTAAGAGTTCAATATGAAGTTGTGTCGGAATTTCAATCAATAGCATGTAAATGATGTTTTATTTGATTTGGGCTGGCATTTTTGGGGAAATCCATTTATCGTTTTAAATAATCTTTATGAACTAAAACAAAATAATGGAATGAAAGTATATTCAACAACTTTTTTACTAGGTGAACGATGACCGAACAATCTCAAAAGTATACTTCAGCATTAATTGTTTTTACATCACTCTTCTTTATGTGAGGATTTATCACGGTGCTCAACGACATTCTTATTCCTTTCCTTAAGAAAATGTTCGAGCTTAACCGATACCAGTCTATGTTTGTACAGTTTACTTTTTTTGGTGCGTATTTTATAGGATCGTTCATTTATTTCATTCATATGTCATATCTGTCTTGCGTTTTAAAGACTAAAGGGACACAGTTATGTTATTAAAAAAGGAGAATCATGAATTCTATTGATGTAGTACTTGGCGTCGATATCGGCGGTACCAACACTAAATTCGGTTATGTCGATCAAAATGGAAATCTTCTCGCGGAAGGAGATATGCTGACTGAAGCGCATCGACCGGCCGAAGAATTCTTCGAACGGCTTCATACGGAAGCAGAGAGTCTTTTCTTATCAAAAGGAAACGAGTGGAAGCTTATAGGTATCGGTCTGGGAGCTCCCAACGGCAATTATTATAAAGGTACTATTGAGCAGCCGCCGAATTTGAGCTGGGGATATGTGAATGTCGTTGAGATGCTGCGCCGCTGGTATACTATTCCAGTCGCACTTACTAATGATGCAAACGCTGCTGCATTGGGCGAAATGCTCTTTGGCGCCGCAAAAGGAATGAAAGATTTCATTGTAATTACGTTGGGAACAGGACTGGGCAGCGGTATTGTATCAAACGGTGAACTTATTTACGGCCATGATGGATTTGCCGGCGAGATCGGCCACACGATTGTCGACCCTGACGGACGTCAATGCGGCTGCGGTCGGCGCGGATGCCTGGAAACGTATGCTTCGGCAAGCGGAATTAGAAGAACCATGGAAGAACTTCTTAAAAAACCTACTCCTCCGAGCGAGCTTCGCCAAATTGATTTTGAGCAAATTACATCAAAACGCATTTTCGAAGCAGCTCGACGCGGGGATAAACTCGCTTTGGAAGCATTTGAAATAACAGGACGATACCTCGGTTTGAAACTTGCGGATTCTGTCGCTCATACAAGTCCGGAAGCGATTATTCTTTTCGGCGGCCTGGCAGCAGCAGGAGATTGTATTTTTTCCCCTACAAAAAAATATATGGAAGAATACCTTCTCGGCATTTTTAAAAATAAAGTGAAACTGCTCCCATCAGGTCTGCCAAAGGGAAATGCTGCAATTCTTGGAGCTGCTGCACTTATGTGGAAGCAGCTTCTTAAGATATAAAGAATTTATTCCATTTTAGTTTGTAATATACAAAAATGATAGTATGCCAATTGTTTAATACTATATTACACCTTTGATGGTGAATGAACAACAGCAATTATTATTCAGTAAGAAAGATATCCATGCCGAAGAAAGTTAACATAATTAATGAAATGCAAAAGGCATTAATGGATGGAATACTAAAGAAATGGTATCCATTGGTAATTGATAAAAAACATGGTGGATACTTTACAAATATTACTTTTGATTGGAAATTAGCCCCGCAACAAGAAAAGATGATTGTATCACAAGCACGGCATATATGGACGTTGTCAAAAGCGAGTGAATTCTTTGGCGATTTGCAGGAGTATGAGCTTATGGCCCGCCATGGTTTTAACTTTCTGAAAAACTATATGTGGGATAAAGAGTACGGCGGATTTTTCCAAATTCGAAGTCGTGAAGGCGGGTTGTTGGATGTAAGCGGATGGCGGGAAGAAAAACGTGCCTATGGAAATGCTTTCGCAGTTTATGCTCTTGCTGCTCTTTTTGCAAAGACTCAAGACGATGAAGTGTTGAACTTGGCCCGGACAGCATTTCATTGGATCGAAGAGCATTGTTATGATCCCAAAAACAAAGGGTACTTTCAATTTCTCATGCGTAATGGAAAACCGTTCGACCATTCTTCGGAATATCAGACAAAGGCGCACGACGCGAATGAACTCGGTTATAAAGGCCAGAATTCCTCAATTCATTTATTAGAAGCATTTACAGAATTGTATCATGTCTGGAAATATCCTCTCGTACAGACACGTCTTCAGGAGCTTCTTGAATTGATACGCGATACACAGGTGTCGCAGCAGGGATACTTGCAGTTGTTTTTTCATAATGATTGGACGCCGGTTTCATTCCGTAACAGCTCCAAAGAGGAACGCGAAGCAAACTACGGATTAGATCGCGTCTCATTTGGGCATGATTATGAGACTGCATTTCTGATGTTGGAAGCTTCCTATGCACTGCAACTAAAGGATGATAAACGTACGCTTGCCGTTGCAAAAAGAATGCTGGATCATGCAATGAAATATGGATGGGATGAGCATGTCGGAGGATTCTACGATGGAGGTTACTATTTACCGGGAGATGACTATTGTTCTATTATAAAAGGCACAAAGAATTGGTGGGCACAGGCAGAGGGATTAAATGCATTACTTCTGTTTTCAAAGATATTTCCTCAAGAAACACAATACGCCGATTATTTTCTTCGACAATGGGAATATGTACAATCCTTCATCATTGATTCACAAGGAGGAGATTGGTTTGAAGGCGGTATCGATAAAGAACCGCATTTCCGGACTGGTCCAAAAAGCCATATGTGGAAATGTACATATCACACAGGCAGAGCTCTTATGAGTTGTATTACGATTCTGCAGGGAGATTCCAGCAAGGGCATAAACGAATTCGTCGAGCATTGGCGTAAAACAGCAGAACAGCTTTAAGAAGTAAAAAAACCGCCAAGAGAGAACAACTGTCTTCTTACCGGGTTTGATATTAAAAGAAAAAGCGTTATTTATAGCTGAGTAATGTTAGATTACTTTTTATGAGCTGAATTCTCTGCTGAACACTTGCTCCCGTACGTAATCCATCCTCAGGTGTATAAAGTACATAATCAAGAAGCTGATCTATTGTTGATACTGCAACATGCGTTCGTGTATCGGATGAACCGTAATAGATGAATACTTCGCCGTTCTCCCGTTTTACCCAGCCGTTGCTAAAGACAACATTTGAGACATCACCGATGCGTTCAGCTCCTTCGGGAGTGAGGAAATATCCGCCTGGTCGTGCGATGACTTTTGCAGGGTCTTTCAGATCGGTAAGGAACATATATAACACATAACGCAGTCCTGCAGCGGTATTCCGGACGCCATGTGCAAGCTGCAGCCAGCCTTTATCCGTTTTTATAGGTGCAGGGCCTAAGCCGTTTTTTACTTCTTTTATAGTGTGATAAGCACGATCATCAATAATGGTCTCATTGTCAATTACGGCGTGCTCGATTTTTTCAGATAATCCTCACCCGATTCCCCCGCCCGACCCTGCTTCGATGAAACCGTCTTGCGGGCGTGTATAGAATGCGTACTTACCGCCAACAAATTCCGGATGAAGAACAACATTTCTTTGCTGTGGAGATTTTGTAATCAAATCAGGCAGCCGGTCCCAATTCAATAAATCTTTTGTTCTGACAATACCGCATTGCGCGATCGCAGAAGAAGTGTCGGTTCGCGGAGCATTGGGATCTTTCCTTTCCGTGCAGAATAAACCGTATATCCATCCATCTTCGTGTTTCACCAGTCGTATATCATATACATTAATATCTGCGTCAGGAGTTTCGGGAAGCAGTATCGGGTAGTCCCTGAAACGGAAATTGTCGATACCATTAGAGGATTCCGCAATACCAAAAAAAGATTTTCTGTCCGTGCCTTCAACGCGGACGATTAAAAGAATTATCCCGTTATATTCGATTGCGCCGGCGTTAAATGCGGCATTGACTCCTATACGTTCCATCAAATACGGATTGGTGTCGTAATTCAGATCGTAGCGCCAAAAGAGAGGAGTGTGTTCGGCAGTAACAACCGGATTAGCATACCGTTGATAAGTGCCATTTCCTTTTTTAACTTTTACGTTCTTAATAGAAAGAAAAGCCTCATGGTCTTTCAATAATTTATGCACTCTTTTGCTAAATTCTGTTCTTGTCATTACTTTTTCCTTTATGAATGTTTTCGTAAATATAGCAAACATTCTATTACAGATTTCTATTTATTGTCTGCTCGAATCTATGCATAAAGAATACCATAAACATTCAGGCATATGTCTTCACTCTTTTTCCATAACGAAAAATCGAAATAACTTACTTTAAGATCCCTATAATGAAAACATTCTTACTTGTTTTCGAACAAGAATAATCCTATACTTCTTCGTAAGAAATTCATGTAAAAAAAGATGTACTGGGTTTAAGAAATATCTTTTCTTGAAATAAGAGAACAATGAAATTGGCAGTACAAGTAGTTGACCGTGATTGTATTTTTTTTAAAAGTGGAGCAGAAAATGAAATCTTATTCTCTAAATTCGAACCGATACAATGATATGAAATATAACCGATGCGGACAAAGCGGACTCAAATTATCTGCTATCTCGCTGGGTTTATGGCATAACTTTGGCGGTGTTGATAGTTACCGCAATGCCCGTAAAATGGTGCGACGTGCGTTTGACCTCGGCATAACGCATTTCGATCTGGCAAATAATTACGGCCCGCCTCCCGGATCTGCCGAGGAGAATTTCGGCAAAATATTAAAGAAGGATTTCTCATCGTTCAGGGATGAAATCGTTATTTCAACAAAAGCGGGTTATCCGATGTGGCCGGGCCCGTACGGTAATTGGGGATCGCGCAAGTATCTGATTTCAAGCCTAGATCAAAGTCTGAAAAGAATGGGATCGGAATATGTCGATATTTTCTATCATCATCGGCCGGACTCTGAAACACCGCTGGAAGAAACAATGCAGGCTCTATACCAGATTATACACAGTGGAAAAGCATTATATGTGGGAATTTCTAATTATTCTGCAGATCTGACCTTAAAAGCGTCGAAGATGTTGAAATCTCTCGGCATACCATGTCTTATTCACCAGCCAAAGTATAGTATGTTCAATCGTTGGATTGAAAAAGGATTGCTGGATGTGCTGAAGAAAGAAGGAATAGGATGTATCGCATTTTCGCCGCTGGCACAGGGATTATTGACTAACAGATATCTTGAAGGGATTCCATCGGATTCAAGAGCAGCGAAACCGTATGGATTTCTTAAAGTTGAAGAAGTAACGGCGGAAAAGATATCTCAAGTGAAGCACTTAAATGCCATAGCCCAAAAACGCGGCCAGTCTATGGCGCAAATGGCACTTGCTTGGGTACTGCGGCATCCCGAAATGACCTCGGTGCTTATAGGAGCAAGCCGTGTTTCTCAGATTGAAGATGCTGTTGGTACGCTTAAAAATTGTAAATTTTCTTTTCAAGAGCTTAAGTCTATTGATAATATTTTAAGATAAAAAACACACACAGATTATTCTTTGGAGGCAATTTGAACAATTCGAAAATAATAATTATCCAGTCAATCCTTTTATGTCTTATTATTTCCTCTTTTGGGAGTATAATGGCACAATCACCAGTCCCTGAAAGTGCGAAACTGGAAAAACTGGTAACAGGATTTAAACAGCCGGAAGGTCCGGTGTGGATTGACGGCCTAGGATTGTTGTTCAGCGATATACAGGCAAATAAAATATATCGATGGTTGCCAAGCGATAGTTCTTTAGTGACTTACTTATATCCATCCGATAGTTCAAATGGATTGACATTAGATTTGCAGGGCCGATTGATACTCACGCAGATGGCGAAGCGCCGGATTGCCAGACAAGAAACAGATGGGACAATTACTCCCCTCGCATCGACATACAACGGAAAAAAATTCAATAGTCCGAACGATCTGGTTGTTAAATCGGACGGCTCAATATTTTTCACCGATCCTGATTTTGATACTCCATGGGGTCAAAAAAAAGAAATGGAATTTAAAGGTGTGTTCAGAATAAGTCCGAAAGGAATGATAAAAGCATTAGACAGTACAACATTTCCTAATAATACATATTTAAGTGAACCTAATGGTATTTGTTTTTCTCCGGATGAAAATCAATTGTATATCAATGATTCGCCGGTAGGTAAAATCTATGTGTGGGATGTTGTGAATGATTCGACGATTGCCAATAAAAAAATACTTTATACAATACCTCTTGGCGGATATGCGGATGGTATGAAGGTTGATCCTGATGGAAATATTTACTGCACAGGTCCATACGGTGTGTGGATTATCTCGCCTGCCGGCATCTGTTTAGATACGATCCTTATGCAAGATAATCCCTCAAATTGTGCATGGGGAGACGCGGACAGAAAATCTCTTTATATTACGGCAGGCAAGAGTCTTTATAGAATCAGGTTGGCAGGTACTTCGGATATAAAGGATCAGGGTTTTCTGCCCGCAAGAACGTTTGAACTTTATAATAATTATCCTAATCCGTTTAATCCAAGTACTACGATCGGGTATCAGATAAAAAAATCAGGATTTACTACAATGAAAGTATTTAATGCGCTTGGATGCGAAGTTACAACGCTTGTGAATGAGTATCAACATCCTGGCACTCACACAGTTGAATGGAACGGAAAGAACTCTGCCGGACAGCAGGTAGGCAGCGGTGTATATTATTACCGCTTTAAGGCAAGTCAATATTTAGAAACAAAAAAAATGTTATTGATAAAATAGTTTCGTGTACAATGAATTCTGTTATTGAAAACAGAAATAGTTGAGTTAAGGTGGGCATAAACCGGAAAATTTTTAATAATTCTCCGGTTTTTTATTTCTGAATAAAAATAGTAACTTATATTAAGTAGAAAGTGAAAATATGAGTTTATTTGATCTTACAGGAAAAACAGCGATTGTGACCGGTGCAAGCACCGGACTGGGAAAAGGCATGGCGCTCGGATTGGCGGAAGCCGGAGCAGATACTGTCCTGGTTGATTATGTAC
>CAZYAM010000024.1:0-12322 GCA_964645575.1 uncultured Ignavibacteriaceae bacterium | reverse complement strand
ATGGCGCTCGGATTGGCGGAAGCCGGAGCAGATACTGTCCTGGTTGATTATGTACCGAGCGATGAGACCGCTAAAGAAGTACAGGCACTGGGGCGAAAAACAATTACAATTACTGCGGATCTGTTGACAATAAAGCCGATACAGTCAATTCTTGAAGAGACAATCCGTGTGTTCGGGAAAGTTGACATTCTTGTGAATAATGCGGGCATTATCCGGCGTACGCCGGCAATTGAATTTTCAGAGAAGGACTGGGACGAAGTGATGTCCATAAATTCAAAAACTGTGTTTTTTTTCTGTCAGGCAGCCGCACGCGATATGATGAAAAGAAAACAGGGTAAAATTATCAATATTGCTTCACTCCTGGCTTTTCAGGGGGGTATTATTGTACCGTCCTATTCGGCGAGTAAAGGAGCGACGGCTCAAGTTACAAAAGCATTGGCAAATGAATGGGCGCCGCTTGGTATTAATGTAAACGCTATTGCGCCGGGTTATATGGCAACCAACAATACAAAAGCACTGCGTGAAGATCCCGTACGTTCAAAATCAATTCTGGATCGTATCCCTATGAATCGCTGGGGTGCTCCCGATGATGTCAAAGGTGCAGCGGTCTTTCTTGCATCTCGTGCCTCTGATTATATAAATGGGCATGTCCTTGTTGTTGACGGCGGCTGGATGGCAAGATAAATCACTATATGTAGAAAAGTTGAATTTTATGGACCCTGTACTGAATCAAATTGGATATTTAGGCATAATTCCCATCGTAACTATTGAAGATGAAAAAAAAGGCATTCCTTGTGCGCGTACACTTCAGGAAAACGGTTTGCCGATTATCGAAATAACCTTTCGTACGCAAGCCGCCGCACATGTGATCAAACAGATTGCATCGGATTCTTCTGAGATGCTTATAGGGGCCGGAACAATACTTACCAAAGAAGATGCACAAACCGCAATTGACGCCGGTGCTCGTTTTATTGTCTCGCCGGGATTTAATCCGAAAGTGGTTAAATATTGTATCGACAAATCAATTACTGTTCTGCCGGGAGTGTTTACTCCGACGGAAATTCAATATGCTGTTGAATTTGGACTGGAAGCGATAAAATTCTTTCCCGCCGAAGCGGGCGGCGGATTGAAATATTTAAAAGCAGTGGCAGCGCCTTTTAAAAGCCTGAAATTTATTCCCACAGGCGGCATTGATCAATCCACGCTTCTATCATATTTACGATTTTCAAAAGTGCTTGCATGCGGCGGAAGCTGGATGGCACAGCCGGAGATGATTCGGGCGGGACAGTTTGAACAGATAGCAGAATTGATCTGCAAAGCTGTTGCATGTGTTAAGGAAAGATAAGTTCATTGAAGAAATCTATATAATACCGATAGGAGTATGATCATGGATGTGCGATATTCGACCGATCCGATAGGTCTTAAAACTATAACTACAGAAGAATTACGTAAACTATATATTATTGACTCACTTTTTATCTCTGATGAATTGCCGATGGTATATTCGGACATTGATCGGTCTATTACAGGTTCAGCTGTTCCGGTAAACAAGTCCTTGCAGCTTCTTGCCACAAAAAAGGAAATGGCCGCGGGATATTTTGCTGAGAGGCGGGAAGTCGGCGTTATTAATATTGGATACGAAGGTACAATCGAAGTCGACGGCAAAACATATACCCTTCAGCCTAAAGATGCATTGTATATCGGCAAGGGAGCGAAGATTATTGAGTTTAAAAGTAAGAGCGGTTCACAGCCTGCAAAATTCTATTTTGTCAGTTATCCTGCACACAAAGAATATCCGACAGCGTTAATTCGTTTCGCCGATGCAGTTCAGTCCAGACTCGGAAGTCAGCGTGATGCTAATAAGCGTATAATCTACAAATTAATTCTGCCGGGAAAAGTACAAAGCTGCCAACTTGTTATGGGACTAACCGAATTGGAAGAAGGAAGTGTCTGGAACACAATGCCGTCGCATACACATCAAAGGCGTTCGGAAGTATATATGTATTTTAACATTCCGCCCGATGCACTGATTGTACATTTAATGGGACAGCCTGATGAAACGCGGCACCTCATTATGCACAATGAGCAGGCAGTATTAAATCCAAGCTGGTCAATCCATTCCGGTGTCGGTACCTGTAATTACAGTTTTATTTGGGCGATGGGCGGCGAGAATCAGGAATTCGATGATATGGATGGCATTGTTGTTAATGAACTTAGATGATTGGAAGGATATTCAGAATGGGAAGAATTATTAGATTATTCCCCCTTTTTATATTCGTATTATTTTTGGTATTTGATCCGGTTAGTGCAGGATCCTTTTCGAAGAGTAAAAGTGTTGTTGTGCAAATCACGAATGATCTGGATCTCGATCGTGCCAATGAAATGATTGCACTTAAATGGGATAGAGTTCAACAATATTTGAAGGTTATAAACTGCGATAAAATATATGTATATGATTCGGAGACATTAGATACTCTTATTACACAGTGTATTGATAAAGATAAAAACGGTATTCCTGAAGAATTTATTTTTTGCTCGGACTTTAAAGCAAAAGAGACAAAACAGTTCGCTGTTAAAGTCAGCGATAAGCAAACCAAAACTCCGCAGTCTCTGACATTTGCACAACTGATGATTCCACGTGAAGATCTGGCATGGGAAAATGACAGGATTGCTTTTAGAATATACGGTCCCGCTTTCGCGAAAGACGTGAACAATGGAATTGATGTATGGACAAAGCGGGTACGTTATCCGATAATTGAAAAATGGTATAAAGGAGATGAAGCGCCGGACAGTGTTCGAGTTTCTTATCATGAAGACCATGGAGAAGGGGCCGATTTCTTCAGCGTTGGAAGAGCACTGGGAGCAGGAGGTTCTGCACTTTACGACAACGGTTTTCTCTGTCAGCCGGGTGTATTTATGTCACACAAAATTTTGGCAGCAGGACCGATTCGCGCGATGTTTGAAGTAGTGTACAAGCCTGTTAAATTCAATGGACATAACATATCGGAAGTCAAGCGGTTTACACTTGATGCAGGCAGCAATCTGAATAAAATTGAAATTACATATCGAACCGATTCTTTAAATATTTCGGTACAATTTGCAGCCGGACTTGTAAAACGTAAGGGCGTTGCGGTGTATTCCGGCGAAAAGGACAAATGGATCGGTCTATGGGGACTCACCAACGAGAAAGAAGAGAACGGTTTGCTGGGTACCGGTATTGCCGCGGATAATAAAACTTTCAACGATATTAAGGAAGACAGCGTTCATGTTCTCCTTCTTGGAACTGCGATAACCGGTGTTCCTTTGGTATACTATGCGGGAGCGGGCTGGACATGCAGCGGCGATTTTAGCACTGTCGATGAATGGAATAAGTATTTGAACGAATTTATACTGCGTCTAAAATCTCCTTTGAAGATCACGACAATAAACAAGTAATTTGAGAAAAGGAATAACCATCAGCATTGAATAAATATGAAGGGCTGAAGAATGACGGATATGAAAAAAATAAAAGTGAATATCGGTAACAAGCGCTGGACAATTTGTGCATTATTGTTTTTTGCGACGACTATCAATTATATCGATAGACAAGTTTTAGGAATACTGGCTCCAGTACTTCAAACTGATATTGGATGGAACGAGATTGACTATGGCTATATTGTGACAGCGTTTCAGTTCGCATATGCGATCGGTATGGTGCTCGTCGGTAGGTTAATGGATAAACTCGGAACGAAAATCGGATATTCTGTTGCAATGGCAGTATGGAGTCTGGCAGCTATGGCGCATTCCTTTGCTTCTTCGGTCATAGGATTTGCTATTGCACGATTCTCATTGGGATTAGGCGAAGCAGGTAACTTCCCCGCTGCAATAAAAACTGTTGCAGAATGGTTCCCTAAAAAGGAGCGGGCTTTAGCTACAGGAATATTCAATGCGGGTTCGAATGTGGGTGCCGTAGCTGCACCGTTAGCTGTACCATGGATAACTATTGCATATGGATGGCAATGGGCATTTATAGCAACAGGCGCAATCGGATTCATCTGGATTATATTTTGGGTGCTGCTATATGAGAAACCTGAACAACACAAGCGGCTCAAAGCTGAGGAATTAGCATATATACAAATTGACCCTCCCGATACTCAAGAAAAGATTCCCTGGATCAAATTGATGAAGCATAGGCAGGTCTGGGCTTTCGCGATCGCAAAATTTATGACAGACCCCATATGGTGGTTCTATCTTTATTGGGTGCCCAAATATCTCAATAAAAACTATGGTCTAACATTAGATAAAATTGGATTGCCGCTCATCGTTATTTACTTGATGGCAGATATAGGCAGTATTGGGGGCGGATGGTTGTCGTCATTCTTTATTAAAAGGGGCTGGAGTGTCAATAAAGGCCGTAAGACAGCTATGTTAATTTGTGCAATTTGTGTCATACCGATCGTCTTTGCTTCACAAGCATCCGATGTGTGGATTGCAGTGGCTTTGTTAAGTCTTGCAACTGCTGCTCATCAAGGATGGTCTGCGAACCTCTTTACAACTACATCTGATATGTTTCCGCGAAAAGCGATTGGGTCTATCGTCGGTTTTGGCGGAATGGCAGGAGCCATCGGCGGTATGCTGATTGCTACGTTAGCAGGTTTTATACTTGAACTAACCGGAAGTTATCTTACACTTTTTATTATATGCGGATCAATGTATATGATTGCATATCTTATTTTTATCAAGCTGGCTCCAAAACTTGAACAAACCGAGATATGAGGATGGCAAGACAGGCCGGATTTTTTAAAATCCAGGAAAATCATTTAAATATTTAGAGAAATAAATTGTGTTAGAAATTAAATCTGCATCAGAATGTGAACTTGATATACTGACACTCGGTGAGTGCATGCTAAGATTAAGTCCTCCCGGTCACCAGCGTATTGAATTGACTCCGGTGTTTGAAGCATATGCCGGCGGCGGCGAATATAACGTTGCATATGCTCTTTCCCGGTACGGCCTGAGGGCGGGGTGGGTATCCCGCCTCGTGGATAATCCGATTGGTCATTTCATTCGTAATCATGCCGGAGCCAGTGGGATGGATCTCAGTGAAATAATTTGGGTTCCATATGATGGAGTCGGCAGATCGGATAGAATCGGTATCAACTTTACTGAAATTGGAATCGGTGTTCGTGCAAGTACATCGATTTACGATCGAGGTTATACAGCAGTTTCTAATATGAAACCGGGTGACATCGATTGGAAGCGGATTTTTACTGAAAAGAAAGTAAGGTGGTTCCATACAGGAGGAATCTTCACGGCTCTGAGCGATGGCTGCGCAGAAGTAGTACAAGAAGCGATGAAGGCAGCGCATGAAGCGGGAACGATTGTGAGTTATGATATTAATTATCGAACCAAACTCTGGTCCGCTGAGAAATCCCGTGAAACGACTAAGAATCTTATCCCTTATATCGATGTCCTTATCGGGAATGAAGAAGATTTCCAAAAATCTCTCGGATGCGATGTGCGGGGAATTGATGAAAATTATAAAATGCTTCCTATAGAGGCATACAAGGAAATGGTTACAAATAGCATGGCGAAGTATCCGCATTTTCAAATTGTGGCTACCACATTACGTGAAGTGACGAGCGGGCTGCTTAATAATTGGTCGGCGATTATGTACTATGACGGTAAATTCTATCAATCAAGAAAATATGAAAATCTTGAAGTGGAGGACCGTGTCGGAGGCGGAGACGGATTTTGCAGCGGTATCATGTATGGAATGCTAAATATGATGGCTCCGCAGGAATGTGTTGAGTTAGGCGCGGTGCATGGAGCGCTTCTTCAAAGTACACGCGGCGATACAAGTATGATTACAATAGAAGAAATCAAATATGTCATGAGCGGCGGTTCGGCAAGAATTAAGCGGTAAGCCTGAAAGAATTATGAAACAGCATGCCTTCTCATTTTTATTTCTGAAGATGATTGTAATTGTAATCTTCTTAATGCAATGCGCATTTACAGAGAATGGAATACGAGATAAGGCCGCTTTTAAAATAGATACTATATTTGGAATTTTTGTATCGCCGATCGGCAGTGATTTATTTGCAGGGACATACTCAACGCCGTTCCAGACAATTACTAAGGCAATGTCGGTGGCACAGCCCGGAGATACAATTTTTATCAGAGGCGGACAGTATATACTCGAGACAAAGATAAGTATTTCAAAAAACGGCTAAGAGGGAAGTAAATATTATTTATTTACCTATCACCTCGTTGGTATTAATAACGAGGCTTCTTTTTTGTCCTAATTCAAATAACATCATAATCAAGTTAGTTGATGCTGATCTGACTTCGTTGATTGCCGATGATAAGTTAGTATTTTATAAAATTGGACTTGTGATGGGAGCGAATATCCTTTTATAATATTTTCTTGATGAAACAGCTTAGAGTATTAGTTTTTATCGCTTAATACTCGTTCTTTCCTTTGAGTTGTATTATTTTCTTGCGTTTTACTAGTGCAATTTATAGATTATTTGAGCTACAAATAAGATATAACGCCAAAATATCTAAAAAGGGGAATCATGGGGAACCACTAGAAACTTTTAACAATACCTTAGCGATCATGAATTATTTCCGAAACTCTTTATCTGTAACTTAATGAATGACCTGGATTATTTTTATGTGCCATATAGATTGCCCTTTAATTATTGACTTAAAATGATGGTTCAGTTCCTAGACATGTTATACCAAAATTTTATTCAGATTTATCGCTTGTTTAAAATTATGAACACTCCAAATTTGTGATTATTCGGATTTTCTGTACTTTTATACAAAGTGCTGAAATATGGAACCAATGCCTATAGAAGGATCGATATGTCAAGGTGCTATTATTACTTAGATCTCTTAAGACTGTTCGAGAAATCAGCAAAAAGGTAATTTCTCTTGCTTAAAATAAAATAATTCTTATTTTAGGATAATAGGTTAAGTTAAAATAACACACATTCTTATTTTAGGTTACATATATGGATATAAAAGATTATAAGGCAGGCAGATACCTCCAGCAAAAACGGTATCAAGCATTCTTTCCATCCAAGATTAATACTACTTGGACGTGGTCGGATCCTAAGATCAATACCTTGCTCTCGGAGGCGAACCATAAACTGGGTGAGTTAAATGCCTACTTTCTTCGTATTCCCGACGTTGATTACTTCATTGAGATGCACGTTGTCAAAGAAGCGACGACTTCCAGTAAAATCGAAGGAACGCAGACGGAAATTAGCGATGCGCTTCTCACAAGAAAGGATATTGATCCCGAGAAACGTGACGATTGGCAGGAAGTACAGAACTATATCAAGGCAATGAACAACGCTATTGCCAAACTTAAATCTCTGCCGCTTTCTACGAGGCTGCTTAAGGAAACTCATAAATATTTGTTGAGCAAAGGACGTGGTGTCGTAAAACTTCCTGGAGAATATCGCACGAGTCAAAATTGGATAGGTGGAGCAACCATTCAAGATGCAGCGTTTGTTCCTCCTCCGAATTCGGAGGTAGATAATCTGATGGAAGATTTGGAAAACTTCTTGCATAATGATGCCATCGAAGTTCCGCATTTAATTAAAATAGCTCTTGCTCATTATCAGTTTGAGACAATCCATCCATTCCTCGATGGAAACGGTCGTATTGGTCGTCTTATGATCACTTTATATCTTGTTAGCGAAGGATTACTCACCAGACCGACATTGTATCTTTCTGATTACTTCGAAAAGAATAGAAGTGTGTATTACGATAAACTTTCTATTGCACGGACCTCACATGATCTGGCTCAATGGATAAAATTCTTCCTTATTGCTGTTATTGAGACATCGAAGAAGGGAGTTGAGACGTTTGAGCAGATACTCCAATTGCGAGAAACAATAGAAGGGAAAAAGCTTATTACCTTGGGAAAGAAATTACCGAAAGCGAAAGAGCTGATGAATGTTCTCTATAGTAGACCTAGTCTTACGGCTGCTGAAATAGCTGACCTTATAGGTGTGACACCTGCTACAGCGAACGCTCTTATTCGTGATTTTGTAGAACTTGAAATATTGACGGAAGTTACCGGAGGACAGAGAAACAGAAGATTTGTATTCAAAGAATATATTAATCTGTTCCAATAATAGGAGCGTCTTCGATAAGGGGCGCGACAAGCGAAAAATACCAATGCCGAGACATGGAATCGAAGCCACTGTATTCTCCTAATTTCAAATTGATATACTATCGATATGTACCCAATTATCAAAGAGATTTCAATTGATCAGCTTGAAAACAATGAATCTTCAATCTCAGTGAAGATTGTATAACTATAGCACATTTAATTTAATGTGGTTCACTTATACAGGCGGAGTGTGCAATTATGATTTCCGTTGATGCACAAAAGATCGAATTATTTAAGTCTCTTTTTCGAGGGAGATCAGATGTGTATGCACGTCGTTGGGAAAAAGAGGGACATTCTGGGTACAGCCCTGCATATGAATTCAATTGGGATGAGTTCATGGCGCATAAGCGTCGTGGAGGCTCGATTAAAGATTTTGAAAATAAAAAGATATTACCGCTTACAGATGAAGTGATTAAAAAGCATCTTCTTGGTTTGCATGTTGTTGGTGTCTATCCCATTCTTCCTGATAATTCATCATATTTTCTTGCCGCCGATTTTGATGGGGAGACTTGGAAAAAGGAGGCAGAATTATTTATTAATGCTTGCCGCATTTATGGGTTGGTAGCTTATCTCGAACGATCTCGTTCTGGAAATGGCGGCCATGTATGGATTTTCTTCTCAGAACCATATTCCTGTCGTAAAAGTCGCCAACTTGGCCTCGAACTGATTCGCCATGCATACAATATTTCAGAATTTGAAAAAGAGATCAGTTTCGATCGTCTCTTTCCAAATCAGGACTCAATTTCAAAAGGTGGCTATGGCAATTTAATTGCTTTGCCTTTTCAAGGGAAGTCGGTATTACAAGGCAATACAGTATTTATAGATTTGGAAACGGGTTGTCCGTTCCCCGATCAATGGATATATCTTAGGGAATTACGGAGATATTCTAGAAAAGAAACTGATGATGTTTATCAAAAAATATTCAAAGAGAAAGAAAATCTCTCAATACCTGTCGAGACTGCTGAACATTCTTTGACCATTTCTGTTAGCAATAAAATTGTATTAGTATACACGGAACTTACACCACCACTTAGGGATTTCTTAAAGGAGGAACTTAATTTTCTTAATAGCGAGTACTTTGTGAAGCGTCAACTTGGTAAGTCGACCTATAAAGTTCAAAAATATTATAAATTGATAGAAGAGTCGGGGGAATATGTCCTGTTACCGCGAGGATTCTTGAATAAATTAATTGATTTTCTGAATAGTCACGAGATCAATCATACGGTGAACCATGAATACTCCACCATAAATGAGCTATCTTATGAAAGTCTAATTCAATTATCACCTTCTCAAGCGACAGTTGTTAATTCTGCGATGGCGAACGATCAAGGCGTGATCGTTGCGCCTTCAGGAAGTGGCAAAACAATTATCGGACTTGAATTGATCGCCCGAAGGAAACTACCTGCGTTGATTCTTGTTCATCGTAAACAAATATTAGATCAATGGATGGAACGTATCCAGACATTTCTAGGCATTCCAAAAACACAAATAGGACAATATTGTGGAGCAAAGAAAACCTTTGGCAAGCACATTACGGTTGCTTTACTTCAAAGCTTAAGTCGTAAAACGGACCTTTCACAGTTGAATAATCAATTTGGTATAATTGTGATAGATGAGTGTCACCACATACCGGCAACAACATTTAGAGAAGTCGTTACACAGTTCAATCCTCACTACCTTTATGGACTTACTGCTACACCTATTCGCAAACACAATGATGAAAAATTGATTTATGTCTATATTGGTGATATTATCGCACAAATGAAAACGGCGGACATTACATCAGTATCTTCAGTAGTAAGTGTACCACCAGAAGTTTTCGTAAGAACGACGAACCTTGTTATTCCTTTCAAATTCAAGACTGATCTATTTCAACTCTTATCAAAGGTGATTTGTTTTGATTCTTCACGGAATCAATTGATAGTACAAGACATCTTGGAGCAAACGACTGGTGGAAATAAAGTGCTTATATTAAGCGAGAGAAAGGAGCACCTCGAGATTCTCAATCTCTATCTCAAAGGAAAATGTGAGACAATTGTAATTTCTGGGGATGATTCAGTGCGAGCAAGAAAATCAAAAATGAGGCAGATTACAGACGGTCATTTTCAGGCAATTCTTTCAACAGGCCAGTTTTTTGGTGAAGGGTTGGATATTCGCGGAATTACTTGTCTTGTCCTTGCATTTCCGTTTTCCTTTGAAGGAAAGCTAATACAATATATGGGAAGATTGCGAGAGATAGAAAAACCTAAACTCATTATCGATTATCGAGATAATAAAATCCCGTTTCTTGAAAAACAATTTAAACAGCGAGAAAAATATTATAAGAAGAATCTATTATGATTAGATCATATCTCAAAAATGAAAAACGACTTATACTTTGCCAAAGTGTCAGTAGAAATGAAATAATAAATACCGTTAGAGCGTTTAAAAAGTGTAGGCATGATGCACTCCTGCGAAAAGTGTTAACAGAAGTGTTAGCAGATGAGAGATAACTGCTTAAAACCTTGTGCCTCCAACGAGATTCTCGAAGATCCGCCGTCTGTTTGGCGGAGAACTCGTGTTCCAGGCTTGAAAAGCTGTTTGAGTCCAAAATTTTGATGATTTCAGTAAAAAATACCAAACTTTTAATTCAAAAATTTCTCAAGTGTTAGCACATTTGTTAGCAGTTATTCTCAGATCCTAACACGTCAATTATGAGTCAAAGGTAAAACAATTTGGAATTGTTAGCAAGTGTATGCTTGGTGATGTAAATTCGTCCATTGAATGGATGATTATCATCCATTTAGTGGTTGATTTTATGGATGACTTTTATTAAGTTCCAGTATGATACCCCGGTCAATCACGCAGAATTTATTAGATGCCTTAAATGACAGCCCTGTTGTACTATTGAATGGTGCACGTCAAGTGGGGAAGAGCACGCTTGTAGAATGGCTTTCTTCTCATGGGCACTCTGCCCGATATACAACGTTAGATGATGCTATAGTCCTTTCTGCTGTCCTTAATAATCCCGAAGGATTCCTTGCCGGATACGACGAACCTTTGATAATAGATGAGATTCAGCGGGCAACTGAACTTTTTATGGCATTGAAAGCATCTGTGGATAAGAAACGCAAAGCAGGCCGATTTTTACTTACAGGGTCAGCGAATGTACTCCTTCTTCCAAAGCTTTCTGAATCGCTTGCAGGAAGAATGGAGATTCTTTCTTTGTATCCTTTTTCACAAAGTGAACTTGAAAAAACAAAAGGCTCATTTGTTGATGATGTGTTTGCTGAAAAATTACCGAAAAAATCCCAAAAAAGTATTACACAATTAAATTTGATTGATCGGATGATGAATGGCGGCTATTACGAAGCTTTACAGCGTGAGAATACAGTTCGGAGAAATGGTTGGTTTAGTTCTTATATTGCCACAATTTTACAAAGAGATATACGTGACCTCACTCATATCGAAGGATTAACAGCTCTTCCACGTTTGCTTGCCCTTCTTGCAAGCCGTTCGGGGTCACTACTAAATTTTTCAGAATTATCTAATAGCAGTAAAATACCCCAGACGACATTGAAGCGGTATATGACACTTCTTGAAACGACATTCCTTGTCCGTTTAGTCCCCTCATGGTCAAAGAATCTCAGTAAGCGGCTTATCAAGACACCTAAGCTTTATCTTACTGACACCGGACTGATATCCTATCTTGTTGGCGCAGATGAAAAGCGTATAAAATCCGATGGAGAGTTAAGAGGGAAAGTAGTTGAATCGTTTGTTTTAAACGAACTCATAAAATTGATTTCATGGAGCAAGACTCAGCCGCAATTGTATCATTTCAGAACTCAAACAGGACAGGAGATTGACTTTCTGCTTGAGCGGCGAGATGGTAGTATGGTTTGCATTGAAGTTAAGAGCGGTCAAAAGTTTGATTCCACATCTTTTAAGACAATGAAAATTCTTGCTGACGAACTAAAAAAGAAATTTATACGTGGCATTGTGCTATATAATGGAAACGAAGTAATACCATTCGACAAGAACCTCTTTGCAGTTCCCATTCAAGCTTTGTGGGCGTAATAAGATCATCTACTTCAGAAGCCAGAGTAAAATAAAAAATTCTGTAACTGCTCAGCGAAAAATATCACAGTTAAGACTTGTACTTTAAGAAAACAC
>CAZYAM010000023.1:29652-33066 GCA_964645575.1 uncultured Ignavibacteriaceae bacterium | reverse complement strand
ATTTCCATTAAATATCGTGTTCTTTATTATGAAAAAACTTTTTGTACAACCACATACAGGTGGGGTCATTGTTTTATTTTGACCTCACCCTAACCCTCTCCTATGAGGAGAGGGAATTATTCTGAAAATTTAAAATAATTGCGAGCGGTTCCTTTTTTCAAGGTGAGAACGCATGAGCAGAACCAATTTCTTTTATATATTTTTAATAATTTCCTTTTAGTTGGACGTTCAGGCAATATAGTCCACTTCAACGGAAGTAGTTGGACAAAGATGACAAGTAATACAACAGTAGATTTGCAGTATATCTGGGGCATAGATGCGAACCATATCTAGGCAACTGGATTTAACAACAGCGATGGACATAACGTGGTTTTACAGTTCAATGGAGCAAATTGGACAACGATCTACGATAATATAAATAAGCCTATTAACCAAATACAATATTTTAATACACTATGGACAGATAATAAAGAATATCTTATTCTTAACGATGGAAGTTATACCAATATCCTAAATTTACATGATGGTTCATTTCAGCGAACGGATAGCTTAAGTATGAATGAAGTATTTTGTTTGCGTGGTGTTAATAGAAATGACATATTTCGTGTAGGTTATGGTGGTGAAACAGTTCACTATAATGGAGTGAGTTGGTACTTGTATCCTGAATTAAAAACTCTAAATGGCGGTGCTGCATGGTTTACCAGAATATATCCTACAAAAGATATGGTCATAATCGGTGGATTGTTACTGACTGCTCTTAACGGATTTCCAGTTGTAGTGCGAGGGTATAGGTAATAAACAACATACAGTATCCGCAAATCTACCGTTATTTCTTTTCTATCCCGTTTAATCTGAGTATGATATACTTGGGCGTGAAGTGGCTACGCTCGTAGACGGGATAGAATACATGGGTTCCTATTCAGTAACATTTAACGACGGAAATCTTGCAAGCGGTGTTTATATCTACAGAATATATGTCAACGGTTTTGTACAGGTAAAGAAGGCGGTACTCTTGAAGTAAAGGATAATAATTTTTTTTTATGAATAACTTATAAGGATTTCTGAATTGTGCGTAGTACATCGGTAGTCGCGAACTTTAGTTCGCGTATTTTCACGGAAACCGCAATCTAAAGATTGCGACTACCAAAGAAAATTCAATTTTTCAAATATCTCTAATAATTAAAAGCCCAGTTTTATTTAACAAGTTTAAACAGAATTGGGCTTCTTTCTAAGTATGGGTAGAACTATTGTGCTTTCTCTCAAGAGATATTGTTTTTCCTGTGAAAAGTTTGTAGTATAAGGCCAATACAACAGTTTTCCCATAATCGAGATAAGGATATAATGCCGTATAAAGTTCTCGTAGCTGATGACGATGAAGGCCAGCGTAAATCTCACGGCTTTGCGCTTGAAGTCGTCACTGCAATCCTTGAAGATGAAATCGCTGTTACCGAGACAGCGACCAGCGTCGAAACATGGGCAAAGATAAAATCAGAGGTATTTAATCTGATAATTCTCGATAATGATTTTAAGGATAATAATTTAAAGGGGCATCTGCCCGGCATCGCTCTGCTGGAGTTGTCGAAGAAGGAAAGTCCAAACCGCAATACTCCGACATTCTTTTGCAGTGCGGACGCTTATGATACGCTGAAAGCCATGGTAGAAAGACATGGCGGAATATATCTTCCAAAGGTCGGTTATGATATAGAAAAAGTTGCGCGACTCTTTGCAGATAAAATGATGAAGAAAAAGTAAGCGGACTATGGTGTAATGCCGAATGAAAAGGTCACCGAATGTGGCCTTTTTCTGTTTTTAAGAGTATAATGAGTTCAAAAGTAATACAATCCAGGAATTTTCGCTATCACGTTATTGAGGGTGCGCTTTATATCAGTACAACAAGCGCCTTGATATCTACGCAGACAACAATGCCGGCATTAATCAAGCGCCTGGGCGGGGGCAATGTACTTGTCGGTGCCTGGCCTGTTGTGATATATCTGGCGTACTTTCTGCCGCAGGTGATTTCAGCAAATAAATACAGCGCGATTCAATATCGTAAACCGTTCGTTATGAAACTTGGATTCATTCAGCGCTTGCATATACTCTTGCTGGCTTGTGTCATTGCGCTGTGGGGAGAATCCGTACCTGTGCTTGCGCTTATTTTTTTATTCCTTTTGTTTATCTCCAATCAGACGGCATCCGGCACCGTATCCCCGGTCTGGATGGACTTTCTTGTAAAGACGACTTTGCCTGAGAATAGAGGCAGACTAATAGGCTGGCGAGCTTCTTTTTCAGCAATGCTTGGTTTGTTGAACGGATTTATCCTGACCATATTTTTAACAATGATATCGTTCCCGTATAATTATGCGGCGGTAATCGGGCTGGCATTTTTTTATCAAATGGGTTCGCTGGCAACGCAAAAAAAAATCGTAGAAGAACAACCCTCGATAGTCACTGCTCCGGTGCGTCTATCCGAATTATTCAAACGCATGCAGTCGATAATTGCGGCCAACCGCACTTTCAGGAGATTTCTTATTGCGTCCGCATTACTGACGATGAGTTTTACTTCTGCTGCATTTTTTACCGTTGCCGCGATGAAGCGATTTGATTTATCGGAATCGACGGTGGGAGTTTTTACAGTTGTGATGATTATCGGACAAATTCTCAGCGGTATAGTGCTGGGTTGGGTAGCGGATGCAAAAGGGACTAAGAATGTATTGCTTATTTGCGGAATGAGTTTATTAACGGCGATTGCCATAGCATTATTTGCTCAATCGGTTATCTGGTTCTATTTAGTGTTCGTATTACTGGGCGTCAATGTAGGCGCTGAATTGTTTATGCGATATAATTTTGCGGTGGAATGCGCACCGGATGGAGACCGCCCGATGTACGTCGGTATTATGAATACCTGGTTTGCGCCAATATACCTGATTTCACCGTTAGCCGGTTGGCTGAGCACGGCCTATGGATTTAATTTCATTTTTTGGCTTTCGCTGGCTGTCGGCAGTATCGGAATTATTCTCCTTGCCATGACACCTGATATGCGTGCAGAGAAACTTGCGCTTTCTTCGAAATAACTTTACATTTTCTATAGAAAGTAATATTTTTACACAGTATTAAGGAGCGTTCTGTGTACGAGAGATGTCTCAATGAAGCCGAGTTAATTCTCACCACAAAAAAGAATGCACTGGCGCCCGTGCAAAAAATATGGGAAGAGGTTGTTCGGCGGGCAAAAGTGGAGGGATTTGCTGTGGCGTCACTTTCGGATTTTAGCACGATGCTTGAAGGCGACCGTCGCTTCCTGATTATTCCGGCGCAGAATGAAGATCAGGAAGATCAAAACACGCCAAAAGACACTGAGCTTGAAGATTCCGAAATGGAGCGTCTTGGTTTCTTTGCTGAAGACCATGTGAAACTGCG
>CAZYAM010000023.1:0-29552 GCA_964645575.1 uncultured Ignavibacteriaceae bacterium | reverse complement strand
TGCATGCCTGACGATCAGACAAGAGTGTGGACAATACGCGAATTGATGAAATCTGCGATTGAGCACCTCCAGGGGAAAGGATTCGAGGAAGCCCGTCTTAATGTCGAACTTCTGCTTGCGCATGCATTAGATATTCAACGTATTCAACTTTATTCCAACTTCGATAAACCGCTTACTCAGGAAGAGCTTAAGCAATTTCGTACACTCTATGAACGCCGGCTGACGCGCGAGCCGGTTCAGTATATTATCGGTTCTGCAAATTTTATGGGACTGCACTTCACAGTCGATCCGCGCGTACTTATTCCGCGTCCGGAAACAGAAACACTTATAGAACAGGTGATGCTTGCATGTCAACGATACGATGCCGATGAGACAATTCACATACTCGAAGTAGGAACCGGCAGTGGAAATATAACTATCTCAATTGCCAAGTTTATTAAGAATACGCGCATTACGGCAATAGATATCAGCCTGGAGGCGCTTGCTGTTGCCAAAAAAAATGCCTGCCTGCATTCTGTAGAATCGCAAATAAAATTTTCATGTTCGGATGTTTTCGATTTATCAGATGAATTATTTCAATCTAAATACGATTTACTCGTCAGTAATCCGCCGTATGTACCTAAAGATGAATGGGAACAGCTTCAAAGAGAAGTACGGGATTTTGAACCATCATCGGCGCTGACCGACGGCAAGGATGGATTAAAATTCTATCATCATATGGCGGGTATCATTCCGACTATTCTGAAACCGGGCGGCAGTATTGTGTTCGAAGTAGGACTTGGTCAGGCGGAGATTGTCGCCAATAGATTGAGGAAAGCGGGATTGGCAGAACTGAAAATTACAGATGATCTGCAGGGTGTTCCCCGTGTTGTTTCAGGAATTTGGGTGGGTTCGCAGAATAACCTTATCGGACTCAATTAGTTGTAATCAAGAAAATGCGCGCATTAATACAGCGGGTGAAGCGATGTTCCGTGTCTATCAATGGAAAATTGAATAGTTCCATCGGGACGGGTATGCTTATCTTACTCGGTGTAAAAAACAATGACACAGAAGTTGATGCAGAGTATCTTGCCGAACGCTGCGCATCACTCCGCATCTTTAATGATGAAACAGGGAAAATGAATCTTTCCGTCAAAGATGTAATCGGCGAAGCAATGGTGGTTTCACAGTTCACATTATACGGCGATACGCGTAAAGGAAACCGGCCAAGTTACACCGATGCCGCAACTCAAAAAACAGCCGAAGTATTATATGACCGTTTTACGGCTCATTTGCGTAATTTACTTGGAGAGAAGCGGATTGCAACAGGAGTCTTTCGCGCGATGATGGATGTAGAGTTAGTGAATGACGGCCCTGTGACATTGATACTCGAAAGCAAAAATTAGGTCGCCAACGGATGATTATCAGCAATTATCCGGCTAAATTCTAAAGAATGACATTTATTAATGAATGCTGAAGATAAAAATACAGCACTACATGTGGTTCTTCTTTTTCTGGATGGTGTCGGCATCGGGAAGAATGATGCGAACATCAATCCATTTGCCCGTGCAAAATTACCTGCGCTTACTTCTTTGTGCGGAGGGAAATTACCGTACAACCCGTTCGAACGAATTTCTTCGGAACATTCAGATGTAATTGCAGTGAATGCAACACTGGGCGTAGCCGGGTTGCCGCAAAGCGGGACAGGGCAGGCTGCAATATTCACCGGCGTCAATGGAGCTAAAGTGTTTGGGAGGCATTTTGGCCCGTATCCTCCAACGGTTCTTCTATCTGTAATTGAAAAGAAAAATATCTTTCGCAGGTTGAAGGAAATAGGCAAGTCGGCCGTATTCGCAAATGCTTTTCCGAAACGTTTTTTTGATTATATCGAGTCCGGTAAGCGGCGGTTAACGGTAACAACACTCGCGTGCCGTTATGCCGGCATCCCATTGTTCACGGCGAACGAACTTTTGCTTGGCGACGGCATATCGGCGGATTTTATCTGCGGTGAATGGAAAACATTCGGCCATCCGGAGATCATTCCTATAGCGCCGGCGGAAGCGGGAAAACATCTTGCACAGATTGCAGCAAAGAATCATTTCACGCTTTTTGAATACTGGCTGACGGATCATGCCGGCCATTCACAGAATATGACAACTGCAGTGGAAGTGCTCGAAAGCTTCGACGAGTTTTTATCCGGCTTCTTAAATTCGTTCAATCCCGATGATACATTGTTGATTATTATCAGTGACCATGGAAATATCGAAGATCTTTCAACCAAATCCCATACGCGCAACCGTGTACCGTGCATTTTTGCCGGCAGGCACCGCCATAAAATCGTTAATCGAATAAAAAACCTTACGCATATTGCACCTGCAATTGTAAAACTGTTTTTGGATTCGTGAGCGGATCATGTTGAGGCGCTACCCGGCACTTCGGTTTGTTCTTCTATTTGCTGCTGGAATTCTTCTATCGGAATGGATGCTGCTTCCTTCAGCCTGGCTGCTGATATTTTCAGTTGTTTTTATTCTTCTATCGGTAATTGTTTCCAGGACGGGGAAAAAACAATTCGCCGCTGTAATCCTGCTTTACTGTTCGGTCATTCTGATCGGCTCGCTTCTTCATTCACTCCAACATTTGGATTTTAAATCTCGCGAACTCAAGCCAACTATGGAAAATGAGTCCGTAACGATTTTTGGAATCATTGATTCTGAGCCGATCCGGCGGGATAGAAGGATCAGCTGTGTTGTTCGGACCGACAGTATCTTTCGCGTTCGAAGTATCGAAAAAGAACCGAGGCGTGTTATGGCCAGGTGCCGTTTAAGTAGAAGGGAGGTCTTTTCAGAAGAAATTAAATGCGGAAAGAGAATTAAATTATGCGGGCTGCTTGAACCTTTTCCATTTCAACGAAATCCGGGAGAGTTCGACTATGGCAAATACCTTGCATTGAATGATATTCAGGGAGTTATTTCAGTCAGGGGATTGCACAATGTAAAGGTGGACGAGAATCCGGATGATAATATTCTTCGAACATGTATATATTCAATACAAAGTTCTTTGTACAATATTATCGATAGTCTTCATTCTTCCAAGCATGCCGGTTTTCTTAAAGGCATCATTTTTGGGTACCGTGCAGATATTCCGCCCGATGTGAAGCAATCTTTTTTTGAAACCGGCACGATCCACATTTTGGCTGTTTCAGGTTCTAACGTTGTTTTTGTAGCGTTAGTGTTTTATACGCTATTTGGTTTTTTCCGTATTCCGCGCAGGGCGATTGCTGGTGCTGCGATATTGGGACTTGTTATCTACATGCTCATAACCGGATCGAGTCCGTCCGTGGTCAGAGCCACGATTATGGCAGTTGTTGTTCTATGCGGAACTTTGTTTGAACGTAAAATTGATATTTATAATTCTATCGGCGTAGCTGCATTAATTCTGCTCCTGTGGAATACCAATACACTTTTTGATATAGGTTTCCAACTTTCATTTTCAGCGGTGATTTCGATTGTATATTTTTATCCACGACTTACAAAATTAATTAGTTTTGTCCCCGAGAGATTAAAAAAGATTAAAGCCGTCGATGCAGCATTGAAACTGTTTGCCGTGTCTCTTGCGGCACAATTAGGGACTATACCGTTTACTGTATGCTATTTCAACCGTACGTCTATTATTTCTTTCATTGCAAATATACCTGTTGTACCGATAAGCGGAATTAACACATTTATCGGTGCCGCAGAGATTATGATTTATCCAATCAGTTCGTTTGTTGCGGGATTGTATGCAGCGGCTAACGATTCGCTGGTCTGGTTTCTTCTCGGATTTGTTAAACATGCAGCAAATGCACCGTTTGCTTCTATCGAGATGTGGCATTTCCCGGCTGTGTTTGCAATCGGATACTATATCGTGATATTCGGCATATTCAATTTAAATTTTCCGCGTTTCAGGGTATGGATGCTGATTTATATTTTGATTATTTGTAATTGTTTTCTTTTCGAACGTGTATGGATTAACTTCCATACCGGACTTACTGTTACGGTTATTGATGTCGGACAAGGTGATGCTATATTATTGGAATTCCCGAATGGAAAGAAGATGCTGGTGGATACCGGTCCTTTGTTGCAGCTATTTGACGCAGGCGAACGAACGATTGTGCCTTTTTTAAAGCGTAAAGGAATTAGGAATCTGGATTATTTATTAATTACTCATCCGCACAGTGATCATATTGGAGGCGCCGGATCAATTCTCAAATTGTTCAAGGTGGATACTCTTGCGATGGCTGCATTATATTTAGAAAATCGGCTTGCGAGAGGAATCCTTCAAATTGCAGAGGAAAGAAATATCGGAATAAAAACCGCACTCGCAGGAAGTCAGATTCAAATTGATACAAATGCAAGAGTATATATACTATATCCTCGCCAAGATCAATGTGAATGCAAGAATGCAAATAATTCTTCGATAGTATTGAAAATTCAATATGGCGGAACATCTTTGCTTCTTACCGGTGATACGGAGAAAGACGACGAACAAAAAATGATCCATAGATATGATGCGTTTCTTTCAAATGATGTTCTTAAAGTCGGCCATCATGGAAGCATAACAAGCACAAGCGAAGAGTTTCTAAACATTGTCCGCCCTGAGAAGGCGATTATCTCCGTCGGAATTCATAATCAATTTAACAGTCCGTCACCTTTTGTAATAGGACGATTGATGTCTCATGAAGTTAAAATCGAGAGGACAGACAAATCCGGTGCGATTATTATTGAAAGCGACGGTAATCGGTGGGTGCAAATAGGATGGAGATAGAGATAACGCCATTTTGTTTCTTCGCCTTTTTTTTTATATTTCAGCGTGTACCTTAGTCGATCTGAAATAAAGTATCTTCGGTCGCTTCAACAGAAGAAATTTAGAGATGTCGAGCGCAAGTTTCTGCTCGAAGGATGGCGGCCGCTTCGTGATGCGCTGCATTCAAGCTTCCGTATCGAAATGATTGCCGTTCTTTCTGAAGCAAGTCAAAAACTTGAACATCGGCCCGTTCTTGCACTTGCAATGGAACGCGGTATCGCTATTAAAGAGATAAAAGAAATTCAGTTAAAGCAGATATCGGATGCCGTGCATTCTCAGGGAGTTATTGCGCTCGTTTGTCGGAAGGAAAAGTTATTCGATGCGAAAAGCTGTCAATCGGCACATCTTTTTGTTGTCTGCGACCGAATAAGCGATCCCGGCAATCTCGGTACAATTATTCGCACTTGCGATTGGTTCGGTGTCGATGCAATGTTTCTAAGCGAAGGGTGCGTTTCGTTATATAACGATAAAGTTGTTCGGTCAACTGCGGGCTCTATCTTCCATTTAGATGTTTTTGAGAATACTGATTTTGGTATTGTTCTTCCGAATCTCAAATCGGAGGGCTTTAGAGTGATCGCAACGGCTCTCAACGGTAAAACATTAAAATCGTTTTCGTTTCCGGAAAAAGTTATTCTTGTATTGGGGAACGAAGCTCAGGGAGTAGATCCACAATTGATACAGCAAGCTGATGCGATTGTGAGTATTGCACACTACGGCCAAGCTGAATCGCTTAATGTCGGTATTGCATGCGGTATTTTTCTCGAACATTGGCGAAATCGATTGGATTATCGATAATAAGTCTTCGGTTTTCATTAATTTGAATTCATCGAAATTTCGATTACCTTTTAAAGAAAAAGAGGATCATATTTGGCGACAGTTCTCAGCCGGATGGTGGAAGTCTGTATATTCAGAAAGAGTGAAGGTGAACTGCAATATCTTTTACTTCAGCGTGCGGGTGATGAAGAACTTTATCCCGGTATTTGGCAGATAGTGACAGGATCAATAAAGAAAAATGAACGTGCAGAAAAGGCAGCTATGCGTGAACTCGAAGAAGAAACCGGTTTGAAGTCGAGACGATTCTGGACAGTCCCGGCAATGGATTCATATTTCGACACGCGAAATGATGCCGTCCAGATGGTGCCGATCTTTGCGGCTGAAGTGGATGCGGCGTTGAATGTGCGCTTGTCACATGAACACCAACGCTTTGAATGGCTGACGTATGCGGCGGCACGAGACAGAATCGCATGGCCAGGTCACCGGAAAGCAATCGAAATTGTGAATGAATATATTGCGGGCGGGAAAGAAACCGCTCGATTATTAGAGATAATGCAATTCTAAATTGAAAGGAAAATATTGTGAGCCTCTTAGTCGTTGGTTCCGTTGCACTTGATACTGTTGAGACGCCGTTCGGAAATGTCAAAGATGCACTTGGCGGTTCAGCGGTATATATTTCTATTGCCGCAGGTTATTTTACCACGCCGATTCGTCTGGTTGCTGTGGTCGGAGGAGATTTCCCTAAAGAGCATATCAAGTTTATGGAATCGCACCAAATTGATCTTGACGGATTGCAGAAAGTTGAAGCTGGAAAGACATTCCGATGGGGCGGCAAGTATCACTATGATTTGAATGTGCGGGATACGCTTTTTACGGATCTTAATGTTTTTAAGAACTTCGACCCGAAGATTCCTTCGGGATTCAAATCATCCTCTTATGTGGTTCTCGGGAATATTGACCCCGTGCTTCAACTGCGGGTGTTAAATCAAATTAACAAACCGCGCCTCGTTGTCGGCGATACGATGAATTATTGGATAGAAACAAAGCCGAAAGAGTTGATGAAAACCATGAAATTTATGGATGCCATCATCGTAAATGATTCTGAAGCGCGTTTACTCACGCATGAACCCAATCTCATTAAAGCAGCAAAAAAGATTATTAAAATGGGTCCGAAAATTATTATCATTAAGAAAGGCGAACATGGTGCAATGCTGGTAACTGATGATACTATATTCTCGGCTCCTGCCTATCCGCTGGAAACGATCTTCGATCCTACCGGAGCCGGAGATGCGTTCGCAGGCGGTTTCATCGGGTGGATCGCCCGTACGGATGATCTCTCGACCGAAAACCTGAAACGCGCAGTTGTATATGGAAGTACGCTGGCATCATTCTGCGTAGAGAAGTTCAGCGTAGACAGTCTGCGGGATTTAAGTTATCTCAAAATTCGTGATAGATTCCATTCGTTCATGGATTTATCAAGATTTGACGAGAAGTAATCGTTATGAAGCCGTTAGAATGGATAAACGGCAGGCTGAAGTTTCTTGATCAGACAAGACTACCGCTTGAGGAATATTTCTGCGAGACCGATAATGTCCTTTTAGTAGCAGAAGCGATTAAGCGGCTCGCCATTCGCGGTGCTCCGCTTATCGGTATCGCAGCAGCATACGGCGTTGCATTGGCAAGTCTTTCAGCGAACTATTCGACGGCAAAAGAATTCCGTGAATATCTGAAATCGGTAATTGATATTCTTGCTTCAACGCGTCCAACCGCAGTCAATCTTTTTTGGGCTCTAAAAAGGCAGCAGCGCGTACTGGATTCCTGGCAGACTGATTCTATAGCCGATCTGCAAAATAATTTGCTTAACGAAGCAAAACAGATTCATCAGGAAGATGCAGAAATGTGCGAACGTATCAGCTCTTTTGGCGCAGAAATTCTTCCCGGCGATTGTTCTATCCTTACTCATTGCAACGCCGGCGCTCTTGCTACAGGCGGCCGCGGTACGGCCGTTGGTATCATCTCAAAAGCATGGGAACTGGGGAAACTAAAACACGTCTATATAGATGAAACACGGCCGCTTTTACAGGGTGCCAGATTAACAATGTGGGAAATAAAACAGGCAAAAATTCCGGCAACGCTGATAGTTGACAGCGTTGCCGCGGTTTTGTTGAAACAGGGGAAAATCAATGCAATCATTGTCGGTGCGGACCGAATAACTATGAACGGAGATACGGCGAATAAAGTCGGCACATACTCTCTTGCGGTACTGGCAAAGCATCATGGAATTCCATTTTACGTTGCAGCACCTGTTTCGACGATAGATGTTCAGATGAGTGCCGGAAAAGATATTCCGATTGAAGAACGAGACGCAAAGGAAGTAACGGAATTGTTCGGCCGGCGGATTACGCCGGAAATGGCGGACGTATATTCACCGGCATTTGATATAACTCCGAATGAATTTGTGACCGCGATTGTAACGGATCAGAGAGTGTGCCGGCCTCCGTTTTCCGATTCTCTGAAAAGATTAAAATTGCAGGATGAATATGCTGGTTAAAACCGAAGTTATAGTTCTGAGATCGATGAAATACCGCGATACGAGTAAAATCGTCACGTTTTACTCAAAGGAATACGGCAAGCTGAAAGGTATTGCGAAAGGCGCAAGAACTGCAAAGAATAAATTCGGCTCTGCGTTGGAGCCGCTTTCTCATTCGATGCTTCTTATTTATAAAAAGGAACATCGCGATCTGCATTTGATTTCACAATGTGATTCTATCGATTCATTCCGGAGTCTTACCGAAGACCTGGACAGGATGTCGACGGCTTTGTCTGTTCTGGAGCTCATCGATCACGTAACGCATCATGAAGAACGCACTCCTGCGGTGTTCGCCTTGCTTGTCGAAACATTGAGTGCGTTGAACGGCAGTACAAGAAATTATAAGACGTATTTACAGGCATTCCAGCTGCGGCTTGCGGCATTATTTGGTTATGCACCGAATTTTGAATCATGTGGTCAATGCGGCAAACCAATTCCGGCCGGTAATGGAGATAAACAAGCTGCGTTTCAGATTATTCGCGGTGCTGTATTTTGCAATACATGCCGTGCATCAACTGATTCTCCGGTATACGCAAGTGATAAAAATGCCGCATTTACGACGCTTTCAATTCAGGGACTGCAAGTTATCCGCCGTCTTGCAAATGCGCAGTTTTTAAGTCTTGGAAATTTAGATTTTGATACACGTGTTGGGAACGAAATAGATGAGTTATTACGTTTATACTTACGATATCACTTTGATGGATTAAAGTCATTGAAATCCATAGATTTTTTTCAACAACATGTTTCAACAATGTAAAGGAAGAAGTAACATGTCAACAAAATCGATTTTTGCGGCAGTTTTTCTTATTAGTTTAGGCATTATTTTCGGTGTTGTGCTGGTATCCAGTTTCAAAGGTGTCGATTTTTCATTTGCAGGTGAAGACGTTAAACTGGGAGCACAACAGACTCCCATAAAACCGAACTCTACGCTTCAGGCCTTAAATGAAGCATATCATACGGTCAGTAAAACTGTGACTCCTTCAGTTGTCTTTGTGAGAGTGGAAATGGATAGAGAGTCAGATTCTCAAGATGATGCCGGTCAATTCTTTCATAGGTTTTTCGGTCCAGATTTTAAATTTGATATGCCGAAACGCGGTCCTGAGATAGGTACCGGCTCGGGATTTATAATCACAGAGAACGGATATATTCTTACGAACAATCATGTCGTGGCGAGTGCGAAAAAAAACGGCATAAAGGTTCAACTTTTTGATACACGGGAGTACAAGGCAAAACTTATCGGTACAGATAAATATACGGATCTTGCTGTTATCAAAATTGATGCAGATAACCTGCCGGTTGCTGCACTTGGAAATTCCGACGAAGTAGATGTCGGGCATATCGTATTTGCAATCGGTGCGCCATTGGGATTGAAATCGACGATGACACAGGGAATTGTCAGTGCGCTTGGGCGTAATATCGGCATCATCGGGGATGAATATGGAATTGAGAACTTTATTCAGACTGATGCTGCTGTCAATCCCGGAAACAGCGGAGGCCCGCTTGTAAATATCAACGGAGAAGTTGTCGGTATTAATTGTGCTATAGCTACTACGAATGCACGATATCAGGGTTATAGTTTTGCTATTCCGCTTAACCTTGCGAAGCAGGTGGCAACGGATATTATTAAATACGGAGAATTCCGCCGCGGCTTTCTTGGCGTCGGGATTCGGCCGGTGGATGCAGTTACGGCAAAAGCGGCAGGCCTGGATAAGGCAAAAGGCGTGTGGATCGAAAACGTAACAAAAGATGCTGCCGGAGATAAAGCGGGAGTTGAATACGGCGACATTATTCTTACGGTAGACGGGAAAGAAGTGAATTCACCGCAGGAGCTGCAGACAGTGATTGCCGGTAAACATCCGGGAGAAGTTGTTAAGCTCGGGATTTGGCGGAACAAGAAGATAATAGAGAAAAAGGCCGAACTCGGGTCGCGCGATGAAGACAGCAAAACGATTGCAGAAAGGTCAAATGATGATAAAGAAGGATCCGGCTCCGGGTCAGAAGCAGAGAAAGTTGTTAATGTGAAAGAACTTGGAGTGACTGTGAAGTCGATCGATTCCAAAATAAAGAAAAGGTATGAAGTAGATAAGGGAGTTATGGTAGTGAATATCGAGGATATGAGCGCCGCACAGGACCGCGGACTAAGAGAAGGCGATGTGGTTACGGAAGTCGGAGATCAAAAGATAGCGACTCCGGACCAGTTTGAGAGTGCGATAAAGAAACTTAAACCGGGTGATGCCGTCATGCTTCGTGTAAAGGGCCAAGATAAAAAGATGCGTTTTGTCCCGATAGAAATACCTAAATAACTTTGTTAATTTTCGCAAATTTCGAAGCGCGGCTGAGAATTACGGCCGCGCTTTTTATTTGTATATCGATTGAATCTCCTTTGAAATTTTGCTTAATTAAATATAGGAAAGAACCTGTAGTATTTATTTTGAAGAGTGTATTGATTAATAAGGAATCAAATCCATGATCCGCTATTTCACAGCCGGAGAATCGCACGGCAAAGCACTTGTCGGTATTATAGAAGGATTGCCTGCGGGTGTCGAAATTTCTGCCGAGTATATCAATCATCAATTACGGCGACGTCAGCAGGGCTACGGACGCGGCGGTAGAATGAAAATTGAAACTGATTCGGTTGAAATTCTATCCGGTATTCGATTTGGCAAAACTATCGGTTCTCCTATCGCGATTATAGTACAGAACAGAGATTGGAGAAATTGGACGGATAAGATGGCTATCGAAGGCAGTGGAATCGGAATAGAAAAAATAACGGTTCCTCGTCCGGGTCACGCAGATTATGCGGGAGCGAAAAAATATGGATTTGATGATATACGCAATGTAATTGACCGATCCAGCGCGCGGGAGACTGCCATGCGTGTTGCTTGCTGCACCTTCGCGCGAAAACTGCTGGAAGACTGTGGAATTTTCATCGGAAGTCATGTTCTAAGTATCGGCCCTGTTTTTATAAAAGACAGAAAAAAAATTGACAGATTAATTATCGGATGCAATGAAAATGCATTTCTTATTTCAAAAAAAGCGGATTATTCGGATGTCCGAATGCTTGATAGATCCGCTGAAGCGAAAGCAATTACCGCAATAAAGAAATCGAAAAAAACAGGCGATACACTCGGCGGTATTTTTGAAGTTATCATAAGCGGTTTGCCTATTGGACTTGGCAGTTACGTGCACTACGATAGAAAGCTTGATGGAATGCTTGCCCAGGCTCTCATGTCGATTCAAGCAATCAAGGGTGTTGAAATCGGAGAAGGTTTTGCGAATGCTGCAAAATACGGCTCGGATGTACATGATGAATTTATGATGAAAAACAGAAAGATCATACGCAGAACCAATCGTGCAGGAGGCATGGAAGGAAGTATGACAAACGGCGAGTTGATCGTTCTCCATGCTGCAATGAAACCCATAGCGACACTCGTTAAACCGCTTAGAGCTGTTGATTTGAAAACAAAAAAAATTGTGCAATCGCGATACGAGCGTTCGGATGTCTGTGCGGTTCCGGCTGCATCAATTATAGGCGAATCTGTAGTTGCGCCGGTGCTGGCAAATGCTTTGTTGGAAAAATTCGGGGGAGACTCATTGAAAGAATTATTAATCAGGTTTAAAGCCTGATTCCCAATAAAGTCGCGTCGCCTTGTTTAGATGCGCGTTATTTTCAATGAGGAATGTTTTGCGAATTCAAAGATTGCAACCGTTCCACTACGGGTATCAGAACATGTTCAACGTCATGTAATCGCTGTTTTGTTCTTGTGTACAATGCCGGGAAAGAATCGAACTGCTCTTTGTCTAATCCTTCCTTTGTTTTTTTTAAACAGGATTCAGCAATTTTCATACGTTCTGAAATTATCAAATATGTGGGGTCGCTGATTCTTTTTTTGATATCGTTAAGTGCAACCTTATCGCGGTAATACTCTCGGATCAGAGAAGTGAACTCGGATTCCAGGATTCCTTTGAGTCGTGTTTTTTCTGTTTCAGTTTTTGCAATAGCTTCCAGCGCAATTTTTTGCGCACTCATTGCCAGCTCTTTGCTCTTTTGGGGATCGCTTATTACCAGAGATCGGGCTTGAAGTAATAGCATTTCTGCTCGATGGATCGTTTCCTTATCAAATTGTGCCGCACGGACGTAGATGGCAATACGAAAGGTTTTTTCGGCTTGTTTAATGGCTTTGTATGGCATATACAATAACTCGATTCGTTAAATATCTATGCCTTATTTATCGAATAACAAAAATATGAAAAAAAGGGAGAATTGCTGTGATAAATTACACATTTTTCCACACTGTTTAAGGACAAAATAAGCCCTAAAATCCGCCTGAATATTAAAATGATGAAGGTTTTTATACTTGTTCAAATTATTGCGGGATAGATTGTCATTGTCAATCATAGCCGGAATTATTTGTGCAATTATATGTGCCATCGGAAGGATTGATATAATACTTTCCATTATCTGCATTAATTGCTGCCACATTTGGAAATCGAATTCTAATTGGTTGTTATAGGTGTAAGCAGATTAAAGATGAATAATCTTCTTCATGGGCTGTTAACGGGCTTGTTGGTAGCTCTCTCGTATTCAATAGGCATGATATTTGAAAATAATGTAACTGGTTTTATAATGTATCTACAGTAGGAGCGGTATTTGGATTAATAATTGAGATATTTGTAACGGAAATATGTAGGGTTGTAAATATATAATCTGCCTGGTGAAAAAACATTGTATTATACGGCGGGAAAAAACTCTCAAATTCGAGCTATCAAGTAAGATGAAAGATACTTATATTAAATAATTATAGTAAAATTATGCAATATAAGTAATAAAAGAATCTATGTAGAGAAAATGCTGAATGAAGGATGCTTTTATGAATAAAAAAGAACTTGAACAAACACTTGTGCTTATTAAACCGGATGCCCTTAAAAATTCGCTGATTGGATATGTATTGTCCCAGCTTTCAGAGGTTCATTCCGGTCTGCGTTTTGCGGGTGCAAAGATTGTCTATGTGAATAGAATGCTTGCCTATCAGCATTATGCCGAACATAGAGGTAAGGTTTTTTTCCCTGCTCTTATTGATTATTTAATGGGTTTCGCGCACTATCCGAATGAATCATGGAAAAGACGAGTAGTAGCATTCGTCTTTCAAGGTCCGGGGGCGATTGCAAAGATACGATCAATTGCCGGACCAACAGATCCTAATGAAGCCAGGGAGAAAAAACCGGGATGCATCCGTGCCTTGGGTACAATTGTCCAGCTTAAAGATGAAAACGGCAATTTTATTGGCGAGCGAATGGATAATCTAATTCATGCATCGGCAAGAGAAGACGAGGCTGAAAGAGAAATCAAACTATGGTTTAAGCCAAGCGACATTCCGCCCCTGATGCGCGCTTATCCTACTGAAATTATTAATGATGAGCATTACTATTTCGACGGTAAAAAGCTTTCTATGTCACATAAACAGGGAAGCGTCTGCTTGCTGGCTCCGGGTGATTGTGTTTGGAAATCCGATCTTAAAGCATTGCGATTGATTTATCAAGGGAAACCGTCTCCCTGCAATCTAGAGACAGTTGCCGCAAAGTATCTTATAAACGAAAAGCGCGATACTTTTTAGCTTAAAGGCCTGAAATAATTGGGAAAATACAGAAAGGACACGCCTTTTTTAAGAAAAAACCAAACAAATGTAATTATAATTCACTAAAAATGAAAAAACTCAATTTAGAAGTTTTTTCATTAATCCGACACCGACGAGACTTCCCGATGCTTATCAAGCATCGGGACGACCTCCTGCGTGTTTGATTAAATTCTCTATGTATTTGCGACTTTTCAAACGTTTTAATTCATATTCACGTTTAATTGCATTTGATTTTGAATCGAAAGTTTCAAAGTAAACTAGTTTCCATGGTCTTTTTGCTTTAGTGGACCTGGAACAGCCGTTATTATGCCGCTGAATGCGCAGTGGAATATCATGGCAGGAACCGATATAGAAACTATCGTCAATTTCACTTTGAATAATATATATGAAGTAAGATATAATATATAGAAGCAAATGAAGAGACCATATTTTTCATTTGGCCTTAAGGCACTGCGGGGCCGAAGGGACTCGAACCCTCGACCTCCTGCGTGACAGGCAGGCGCTCTAACCAAGCTGAGCTACGACCCCATTCAATTGATGCTATGCAATTTAACGTATAATGTTCAGCGAAGCAAGATTATTCTGCGATTTCGAAAAAAGAATTATCTATAAGAGAATTCTAATTTTTCACATCTTGCGTAATTTCTTATTTTCCATCCAACAACCGAATAATGACATCTTTAGAAATAAAATTGAAAAGAATGTCAGATTGAAAAAAGTCGGTTAAAAAATGTGATCAATAAGATTGTATGACATAAAAAGTGCCATCACATACAATAATAGCGGATTATACGAAAAGAGTGTTTGAACCCGGTTTAGAAAGATATTGAAAACATTAAGGGAAATGAATATTTTTGTTGACATTTGAATGAAAAACACTAATATTTCGGCACAATCTCTATTGATATCGGAAAGGCGAGCTAGTGTTCTCCCTTATCTAATTAGTAGAAAAAATAATTAACAAATAAATCACTATTATTATAAAGGGACTTTTATGGGAAAAGCAATGACGAAAAGCCAGATTGCAGCTCATCTTGCAAGCAAGTTTGAGTTGAAGAAAAAAGATGCTGTCGGCATTTTGGAGGAAATTGCGAACTTGGCTTACCGGGAAGCAAAAAATTCTTTTACTCTGCCGGGCATTGGTAAATTGGTTTTAGTTGAAAGAAAAGCTCGAATTGGACGTAATCCGGCTACAGGAGCGCAAATTAGTATTCCTGCAAAAACAGTCGTAAAATTTCGTGTAGCGAAAGCCGCAAAAGAAGCAGTTCTGAGCCAGAAATAAAGTTCGGTTCAAATCTACTATTAGAGGCGTCGAGATAAAAATTCTTGACGCCTTTTTTGTCTGTTTTTATTTTATGATATCTTGTTATATAACATATGAAGTTCTTGTGATGACGGAGCTTGAAACTTAAGGAGAGATGAATTTATGAGCGATGTATATCCCAAGACCGGAAAGACTCTTTATCTCAATATTATCTGGCACCAGCACCAGCCATTATATCTCGACCCGGAGTCCGATCAATTGCAGGGACCGTGGGTACGTACGCATGGAACCAAAGATTATTATGATATGGCGGCGATGATTGAAAGGTATCCCAGTATTCATTTTACGGTTAATTTAACGTCTTCATTATTGTTGCAACTTCAGGCTTATTATGTTGAGCGTTTAAAGCCGTTTGTAGATGTAAAAAAGAATCGAGTAGATGCAAAAAAATATTTTACTCAATTTGCAGGCAAAACCGATCCTTGGATTGATCTTGCCCTAAAACCTACCGAACAGTTCAATGAAAAAGACTTGAATTTACTTTTTAAAAATAGCTGGAATGCATTTGGCGTAAGTGAAATCGTGATTTCGAGATTCCCTGAATACAAGCTGTTGAGAGAAAAATATACTCAAATGGGGGCAAAGGGAATGTCCCGACAGGATATTCGTGAAGTTAAATATTGGTTTTACCTTGCTTTATTTGATCCTGATTTTATTGAGCGGCCGTATAAGCTGGTGACAGGAGCAAAAATCGATTTGACGGATATTATTAAAAAGAATACAGACGGGACATACACGTTAAAAAAAGCAGTTACGGAAGACGAATGTAATCGTATAATTGCCGAAACATACAAGGTTCTCTCGGCTATCGTACCTGTCCACAAGAAGCTGATGTACCATCCGGCCAGGCATAAAGGCCAGATTGAGATTCTCACAACGCCGTATTATCATCCTATTCTTCCGTTGATTTATGATTCAAACCTTGCAATACTATGCCAGCCAAGTCATATAATGCCTGCACGCTACCATTTTCCTGAGGATGCTGAAGCACAGGTAGCGAAAGCTGTGTATGTTTATAAGAAAACATTCGGAACGAATCCGACAGGTATGTGGCCTGGTGAAGGTTCAGTGGCGCATGATATAATTCCGGTTTTTGCACATCAAGGTATCAAATGGGTGGCAACAGATCAAAAAATACTGGAAAGGTCAAAACCGGGAAATCAGCCTTGTTTTTATCCTTATGCAGTTTTTCCTGAGCACGATTCAAAAGCAAAAGATGCTGTGATCGTAGTATTTAGAGAAACGGAATTATCCGATAAAATTGGATTTGTATATAAAAATTATCAAGGCGAAGATGCGGCAGATGATTTTATAAAAAGTGTTTTAAAATATGCTCCAGCGAATGATGAACCGGATAGGCTGCTGACGGTCATTCTCGACGGAGAGAATGCATGGGAATGGTATAAGTATGATAATGATGGGAAGAATTTCCAAAATGCACTCTATCGGAAACTTACAGATTTGTTCGAAACACGCCAGGTAATTACAACAACTGTTACCGAATACATCAGCGGAAATCCTCATCGTATGATACCGGCGCATCCGGTAGAGACTCTTAATAGGATTGAATGGCTGTGGCCTGGTTCATGGATTAATGCAAATTATGACACCTGGATAGGCCAGTCTGAAAAGAATAAAGCATGGGAATATCTTTCTATTGCAAGAAATGATTTGGAAAATTCAGGACTTCGACCGCCTGATCCAAAACGGCTGCCACCTAAAGAAAAAACAAAAGCCTGGTATGCTTACAGCGCATGGGAATCTATGTATGCGGCTGAGGGATCGGATTGGTTTTGGTGGTATGGGACAGACCAGAATACTCCTGCGGGCGAAAAGCCGTTTGATCTTGCTTATATTACTCACCTGAAGAAAATTTATAAGTTTGCCGAACTTGCCGGAGGAAAAATGCCAAAACGTGAATTTAAGCCTATTGTTACCAAGAATACTCCGATTATTGTGCCGCGTTCTCAAGGCGTGATGGCACAAAGTCAGCTTGATCTGGTTACGGTGGTATTTCAATGTGATGCGCGCGGCATGTATGTCCGGAAGTCTCTTTATCTTGTCGGTAACTGTGAAGAATTAGGGAACTGGATTCCGAATAAAGTGAGATTGTATGATGACGGTACTCATGGCGATAAAACAGCAAATGACAGCATCTGGACGACTGAGCTTAAGCTGCCGGCAGGGACTGAGCTTGAATATAAATTCACAAATAGCGGGGCTGAGGGAAGCTGGAATCCCGGCGAAGAATTTCAGGGAGTCAATCGTAAAACCCGGGTAGAAAAGACGGAATCGGGGAAGATGCTCTTGTTCGATAGATTTGGAAAGATATGATCAATGCATTTGAATCAAAAAGGGCCTAAATGAGTAATGAAATTACGATAAGTACTATTACCGTTAGCCTGATATGCTGTCTTTTCTTGATCTTCGGATGTGAAAAAAAGAATTATTCAGTGCTGGATGCGCGCATAAGCTCCGATTGGATTAAAGATGCTGTTATTTACGAGGTTAACCTTCATTCGTTCTCTAAAGATGGAACCTTTAGCGCTTTCGAAAAACGGATACCTGAATTAAAAAAAATAGGTGCGACCGTCATATCACTTATGCCGATATATCCTGTTGGTGAATTGAATAGAAGAGGGATCTTAGGGAATCCATATGCAGTGAAGGATTTTTATGCAATTAATCCGGCATTCGGCACGTCGAATGACTTACATTCACTAGTGAATTCCCTGCACCGGCAAGGTTTAAAGATTGTTATCGATCTGGCTGCCAATTATGCCGCCTGGGATAGTCAACTTCTGATGGAACGACCTGATTGGTTCCAGCATGACGAAGAAGGAGCGATTGTATCACCGGAAATAGAATTATCCGATGTTGCACAACTTGATTATAATCAGCATGAAACTAAAAAATATATGATTGCCGTAATGAAATACTGGGTGAAAGAATACGATATCGATGGTTTTAAATGTACCGCAGCAGAATCTATACCAATAGACTTTTGGAATATTGCGCGAAAAGAATTGGACAGAATTAAAACGGTGATGATGATCTCGGGGTCCTCCAAACCGGAATATCATATCAAGGCGTTTGATCTAACAAATTCGTGGAATATATATGATATTCTTTTGTCAATAATGAATCAGACATTATCTGCTTCTGTACTTGATGATTCATTAAAATATGAATTTTTACAATTTCCTAAAGGATCACTGCATCTGCGTTTTGATGAAACACATCGGGAAACCGGAAGTGCTCAAGCATTTAATAAGTTAAGTCCTCAAGAGGCAAAGATAAAAACTGTTCTTAAATTTATGATTCCCGGGGTGCCGTTAATCCACAACGGCGAGGAAGTGGGCAATATTAAACATTTAAATCTTTACGATAAAGTAGAAATTGATTGGTTGAGTGGAGAAGATTTTACGAAATTATTTAAGCAATTGAGTGCACTTCGCCGAGATCACCCGGCCATTAGAAATGGTTCATATTTCTCAATCTCGAATTCGGAAGATGAAACAGTTTGCTCGTTCCTTCGTTCATCTGGAGAGGATTCTCTTATCACGGTTATAAACTTCGGTAATGAGAAAAAAGCAATAAAACTGAAAATGCCTGCGGGATTATCGCTTGCATGGAAAGAGCAATTCTCTGGTATACGATTTCAAGCTGTAGATTCATATTTAAATCTTACATTACTGCCAATGAGTTATGCAATATTAACTCCGTAATTTGAAAGGGCTGCAATATGAAATCTCATACAGGATACCTTTATTTCAACACAAAAAATCATCGTGAGTATATTAACATAACATCTGAAGTGGGACGTATTCTTGAAAAAAGCGGAATCAAAGAAGGGATGATACTGATTTCTGCGATGCATATAACAGCCGGAGTGTATGTAAACGATGCAGAACCGGGCTTAATACAGGATATCGATGAGTGGCTGGAAAAGCTTGCGCCATTTGATCCAGATTACAGACATCATCGAACAGGTGAGATAAATGGCGACGCGCATCTTAAAAGTCTTCTTGTACATCATGAAGTAATCGTTCCGGTTACAGACGGTAAATTTGACTTTGGCCCATGGCAGCAAATTTATTATGCCGAATTTGACGGCCAGCGAAAGAAACGTGTTATTGTAAAAGTAATGGGCGAGTGAGTAAAAGTTGAAAAATGTCATACAGGATTAAACATATTGTAGAATATATTTTATTCCAGGTTTTTGCTTATATAGTTCAACTTTTACCGCTGTCTATTGTTCGTAAAACCGGATCTGCGATTGCCCGCTTTGGATATCCTTTATTAAAGTCAAGGCGAAATATTGCTCTTCAGAACCTTCGATATGCGTTTCCGGAAATGGAGGAATCAGTTCGGCAGCAGATTGCGCTGCAATCATTCAAAAGTGTTAGTGTGACATTCCTTGAACTGCTGTGGCATCCGAATTTTACTAAGGCTTTGATTAAAGAAAGTGTACAAATAGAGAACTTCGGATTATTAAAACAATTCCAAGAGAAAAAGAGAGGAATCATATTTCTCACCGCGCATTACGGCAGCTGGGAACTTGCATCTCAGGCGATTACAGTCTATTCCGATACGCCCGTTTGTACAATTGCAAAACCTCAATCGAATCCGTTAGTCGATCGCAAAATTACGCGCTGGCGTGAATTGTTCGGACTTAAAATTGTACCGATGGGTATCAGTATCAGGGATATTCTAAAAACACTTCAAGAAGGCGGAATTGTTGCACTCGCAGCCGACCAGTCAGCTCCGAAGGAAAGTGTAATGGTGAATTTTTTTGGACGTTGTGTACCGACTTTTCAGGGGCCTTCAATATTTTCATTAAAAACAGGAGCAACGATCATTTTAGGCTGTACTGTAAGACAAGAGAATGGCAATTATACAATGCGCTTTGTACATGTGCCAAGCGATGACCTAAACGGTGTTTCAGATGAGAATATACTCGAATTGACCCGCCGGCAGGTGCAGATGACCGAGGTAATAATACGGCAGAAGCCTGAGCAGTGGATGTGGATGCATAAACGATGGAAACATGTACAAGATAAGACGGAGACTGCATAATGGACGATATGTTCGACAGTATCCTTATTATCCAGACAGCGTTCATCGGCGATGCAATTCTTACTCTACCGCTTATTCAGGTTTTAAAAAAGAACTATCCGCGTTCGTCAATTGATGTTGTTGTAATTCCGAGAACAATAGAGATATTTACTAATCACCCGGCAATCTCCAGTATTATTCCATATGACAAAAGGGGAAGTGATAAAGGATTGATCGGCTTTTTCCGGCTGCGAAATCAGTTCCGCGCAAAGAAATATGAGTTGATAATTATTCCGCATCGGTCGTTGCGAAGTGCGCTTCTTGGGCGGCTGCTAAAGCCGAAGGTTTGTGTGGGATTTGACCGAAGTTCGGGCCGATTATTATTTACAAAAGTTATCCATTACAATCCGGCTGAACATGAAATTGGCCGAAATCTGTCATTACTCAATCCATTTTCAATACAGATAGATAGAAATGAACTACCGCAGCTTTATCCTTCTGTTGAAGATGTGAAAACTGTCGATTCAGTAGTGGACGGCTTCGGCATGAAAAAAGATAATCATTTTGTTACTGTAGCTCCGGGAACAATCTGGAATACAAAACGATGGCCTTCGGACAGGTTTACTGCCTTATGTAAACAACTTTCATCCGAATGTTCCGCCGTATTGCTTATTGGAGGAAAAGAAGATAATGCTTTATGTGAAGAAATAGCAGGAAATACAAAAGCAAAGAATGTCTTAAATGCTGCGGGAAAACTCACCTTGCTTCAATCTGCAGAGTTAATTAAGCGAAGCTGCGTTTTGATTTCAAATGACAGTGCACCGATGCACATCGCTGTTGCAGTTGGAACACCGGTTGTGGCAATTTTCGGTGCGACTATACCTGAATTCGGATTTGCACCGCGGGGCGCGAACGATATTGTTGTCGAAACAAAAGGACTAAAATGCCGCCCGTGTTCGATTCATGGCGGCAAAACTTGTCCGATAGGAACATTTGAATGTATGACGGCTATTACACCCGATTTTGTTATCGATAAGGTTAGGCGTTTTTTAAAGAATGATGCTTCATAAATACCGGTTATTGATGTATCATTTGAATCTCTTCGAAAACTTCTCTACATTATTATATTAAAGTTCCAAACTCATAACTATTAGATGGCTTATAAGGAAATTTTTTAAATCTACAATCTTAAATAAAAAATATTCAATCCTATGCGCCCGTAGCTCAGCTGGATAGAGCGACAGCCTCCGGAGCTGTAGGTCAGGCGTTCGAATCGCCTCGGGCGTACAAACAAATAACTTATTCATTGAATGAGGAACTCTTATGCTAAAACCACAAAAAAAGATCTCTCGAAGAGAAATAAAAGAAGATAAACTCATTACCACCTATTTTAATATGCGCGGATGGCTGGAAAAGAACACGAAGATTGTTTCTTACGTTGCATTCGGATTGATAGCTGCCGCAGTAATTATTTTCCTATGGAGCAAAAACAGAGCTGATTCCAATGAAAAAGCAACTGCGATGCTGGCAAAGGTTACGCCGTATTATGATCAGGGTAATTATGATCTTGCATTGAACGGTGTCCCTCGAGAGGGTACGCAGGGCTTGCAGGCTATTGTGGATGAGCATGGCAGTACTGATGCAGGTCAGATTGCGAAACTGTATTTGGCAAATTCTTATTATGCATTAAAGAATTACGACAAAGCGCTTGAATACTATGACGATATCAGTGTGAGTGATAGAATGGTTACGGCTTCAGCTATTGCAGGAGTAGCGGCTTGTTATGAAGTGAAGGGGGATTTAAATAAGGCAGCTTCATATTTTGAAAAAGCAGCGTCGAAGAATATGACGCTTATGCAGGCACCGCAAAATCTACAGAGGTCAGCTGTCGACTATGCTGCCGTAGGGAAGAAAGAAAAAGCTGTCGAACTTCTTCAAACGCTAAAGAAGGAATTTCCTGAATCCTCGTTTGCCCGGGAAGCAGATCGTTTCATAGCGGAATATAGTTCATAACTTAATAATCAAGTGAAGACCGCTAATGCCTGTCGTTGGTATTAGGAAAGAGGCATTAGTATCCTTTTCTAATTCTCTGCTCAGATTCCTATCGGTAATTGATATAATGTAGTTCCTAGAGGAGAAAAATGTCCTAAAGTCGTATCCTGTAAATTTTCATTTTACCGGTAATCTAATAGTCCTTCAATATTGTGCTTTATTTTTGTAACTTTTCTATTGATTTATCGAAATATAAAGAGACAGCAGTATATGATATTGGATAAAAAAGTTATAAGAACATTATTCGTCTCATCGGAATACATGGCAGTCTTATATATGAAATTCATTTATAAAATAAAGCAGGCAAATCGTGTCGAGATTTAGACGAATATTGCTATTAATTATTCCCGCAGTCCTTTTGCCTTTCGTATACATGTATGATGTAGTAAACGCTGCTGTGAAGGTTGAAATAACCAGTCTTATGGTACTTCGTGAACTCATTGTGATTGTTTCGTTCACAATGATAGGTTTATTTATTGAAAATCGTAATAAATCATTAACGCATAACGCGCCGAAAGAAATCGGACGTCTATTCTTTGGAATTGTGCTTTCACTGCTTGCTATCGGAATCGCGATAATATTCCAGCCGCCTGAATTCTCCGGACCGGATGCGATGAATATTTATCACTCTGCAGTTTTCATGATTTTTTCAACATTTATTGCCATTGTACTTGCGGTCGTTTCATTGTTTATTTTATTAACGCTTCGTGGTTTGATATTTTTTAAACGCCGGAAATCAACAAGACGTTATTATCTCGCATACCTTATTTTTCTATTTGCTGCCTGTGGTGCGGAACTTACATTCTTCAATCTAGAAGATACATTTCTGCCTCAGATATTATATGCTTTTGCGATAGTGTTAATTATTGTGAATTCGTTCAAACAGAATTGGATTGTTTATCTTTCTAAACGCGAAAAAGTATATTCCATCGTATATTCAGTTTTAATGTTTGTCGCTCTTAACATGCTGGATTTTTTTCTTGCAAGCGGTATAGGGAGCAACAATGCAATAATTTCCTACAGCCGGCCGTTACATTCGTTTATATGGCTGAATGCCATATTTGGAACAATCTATTTCGGTGTTACATTCATCAGTACGCTTTTTCACCTGCCGACGGCAGAAGTATTCGAGAAGAAACAATCGGAGTTGAACTCGCTGCATAATTTAAGCCGTTTAGTGACACAGGTTTTTGATTTCAACGATCTGGTCAACACGGTAACGCAGATGACCGCCGAAGTTTGCGATGCACGAAGTGTCTGGTTGGAATTATTTTCTGTGAATGCTCAAACCGGTGAAATGTCCGTCGATGTAGTTTCGAAGAAGAATATAACACAGCAGGAAATTGACCTTATAGGCGCCGATGATGGAACTCGATTGAGGCGTTATCTGATCGATTCGCCTAAAGTATTGCTTATAGAAGACATCTGGAATGATCGGCGAACGAAATATCTCAAAGAAAAGGGTTTTGCACGAGGGTCGTTTCTCTCAATTCCGCTTCTTTCACACGGGAAGCTCATTGGTGTTCTTCATGCAACGAAGGAATATCAAAATGCTTTTGATCAGGAAGATATAGATGTGATGACAACCTTTGCCGATCATGTGAGCATTGCCATTGAGAATTCACGGCTTATTGCTAAATCAATTGAACGTGAACGTCTGCATCAGGAAATGATGGTGGCGCAGCGAATGCAGAAACGTCTTCTTCCCCAGAAGCTGCCGGATACAGCTTCAGCGGAATTTGCAGCTGTATCGGAATCATCATTAGAAGTCGGCGGCGATTATTACGATGTCTTCAGTCTTCCGGATGAATGTGTAGGAATTGTTGTCGGTGATGTATCGGGGAAAGGTGTCTCGGCTGCTTTTTATATGGCGGAGGTGAAAGGAATTGTCTTATCGCTGAGTAAAATTTGTTCAACTCCGAGAGAATTGTTGCTGCGCGCAAATGATACACTGCTGGAAAGTCTGGAAAAGAATGCGTTTATCAGTGCCGTATATGCCGTTCTGGATGTTACTAATGCGTCCCTTACGATGGCGCGTGCCGGACATTGTCCTGTGATCCTTATCTCCGGTGATACATCGGAATTAGTAAAATCATCGGGAATTGGACTGGGATTAACTGATGCTTCTCAATTTGAACAGGCAACAGAAGAGCGTAAAATCAAATTAAAGCATGGAGATATTTGTATTTTCTATACCGATGGTATTACGGAGGCACGTAATGAAGATATGGAAGAATATGGTTATGAACGTTTAGTTCAAATTGCAAGAGAATGCAGGGATTGTTCAGCTGAGGTGATGAAGGACAAGATTTTAAACAGCGTTAGAACATTCATAGGACAGGGAGCATATACTGACGATGTAACGCTTGTTGTAGTGAAATGGCTCGGAAGTTCAAAAGATTAAAGAGGACGGAGATGCGGGAAATTGTAGAAAAAGAGTTACAAGAAGGAGATCACAATGACTGATTTTAAAATCCACCATCGGGATGGAGACGGTGTCAGTATTATTGAGCTTAAGGGATATCTTGATGCTCATACTGCACCGGATCTCGAAACCGCTTTTCAGAAGTTATTGAATGAAAAGAAATATAATGTTGTCGTTAATTGTCGGGATCTTTCTTATATCAGCAGTGCCGGACTGGGTGTTTTCATGGCATACGTAGAAGATATCAGAAAGAATATGGGAGATATTAAACTGACAAACATGTCGTCAAAAGTCTATAATGTTTTTGATCTTTTGGGTTTTCCGCTTCTCTATGAAATATTTAAAGATGAACAAGAAGCGGTATCCCGCTTTAAAGAAATCAAGAAATAATTGAGTTCTGATTCGATAAGAAAAGAATCAAGAATCGATGGAAGCAGAAAAAAAGCACATATCGAAAAGAATATTAAGCAGGACGGAGAGTCTTGTTGAGGTGCGTAAATTTGTTGACGGCGCAGCCCGTAAGTTTGGTTTTCCCGAGGAAGATATTGCTAATATTATACTTGCCGTCGACGAAGCTTGCACGAATATCATCAAGCATGCATATCAATATGCAGTAGATCAAGAAATTGAGATCATTATTTTCCCCAGCACGCGTTCTTTCGAAATTCGAATCTATGATAACGGAAAATCATTTAATCCTTCATTAATTCGTCCTCCGGAATTGAAAGACCATTTAGGTCATAAACGGCGCGGCGGTCTAGGTGTTTATTTAATGAAGCGGTTAATGGATAAAGTTGAATATAATTTTATTCCGGGAAAAAGAAACGAAGTCCGCCTTGTAAAGTATCGGTCGGATGTTTCAACTGTTACGAGGAGATAACAGTGAAAAGCGCATATATAAAAACGAGTGCAAAAGTAAAAAAAGAAACATCCGACTTTCTTCCGCTGTTTGAATTCAGCAACGTGGTAAATTCATCGCTTGATCTGGATTTTATTTTAAGCACCGTCCTGCGGACACTAATGGGCAAGATGCTTGTTGCACGGGGCATGGTTTTTCTTAAACGGGATGCGAGGCTATTTCAAGTTATTACGGCAAAAGGAATAGACACTTCAGTTGTTGAAAAAACAATAGAAATCGACCGCCTCCTGCGTTCTTTGCAGGTCGTATCAAAACTTACTAAAAATAATACCGCATGGTGTGATTTTTTAAAGCACCACCAGCAGTCATTAATAATTCCGATTTTTTCACAGCGGCGAATTGTGGGATACATTACATTGGGTGAGCGTTTATCTAAGTCGTCGTATACCGCAACGGATAAACGGCTCATTCAATCGCTTGTAGGCCTTTCCGGTGCAGCAATCGAGAAAGCACTTATCATCGATCAGGTAAAAGAAGCCAATCGTAACCTTGATCGAAAAATTCAGGAACTTAATACACTTTTCGATCTAAGCAAGGAGTTTAATGTCGGATTAGATGAAAAGAAGGTAGTGAGGTTGTTAACCTTTGCATTGCTCGGACAAATTGGTGTAAAAAAATATGCCCTATGCCTGCAGGATCAAAATAGATTCAATATAGTCGAATCGCGCATTGAAGGTAAAATGAATTTAATCAGCATTCTTTCAAGGTTTTGTGATCTTGAACATCCTGCAACTACTCAGGATCTTCTGAAGCATAAGACATACCGTTTTGCAGCTGCGCAATTAATTCAAATTGGCATTACGGCGCTTGTGCCAATGCATATCCAGCATAAAACGAAAGGGATGATACTGCTTGGCGAGCGATTACGGGGCGGCATATATTCACGCGCCGATTTGGAATTTCTGTATTCTCTCGGTAACCTGGCAATTATATCAATCGAGAATGCGCATCTTTTTAAAGGTGCTTTGGAAAAACAGCGTATGGAAGATGAGCTGAAGATAGCACGTGAAATTCAGCGGGGACTTCTGCCGGAGAAGATTCCATCCATTCCGGAATTTGATATTGCGGCTTTGACCATCTCGTCAAAAGAGGTCGGCGGTGATTACTACGATATTATTACGCGTCAGAATGGAGAATACATACTGGCAATCGGTGATGTTTCAGGAAAAGGAACGCCGGCGGCACTGCTGATGGCAAATGTTCAAGCTGCATTACGGGCGCTTGCCCCGCATTGCATCTCTATTTCTGAAACAACAGGACAGATCAATGACCTAACATGTGCAAATACTCGAGGCGGCAGCAAGTTTATCACGTTCTTTTGGGGAATTTTAGATGTAAAAACATATAAGTTCAGTTTCTCTAATGCCGGGCATAATCCGCCGTATCTGCTCCGAAAAAATGGGTCAATAGAAGCTTTAGAGGAAGGCGGACTTATTCTTGGCGTCTTTAAAACGATAACACCCTATGCGGAATCCTCGGTTACATTTTTACCGGGAGATGTTTTAGTGATGTATACTGACGGTGTGAGTGAGGCAATGAATCAAAATGACGACCAATTTTCAGAAGAGAAACTTGAAGCGATTCTAAAAGAATCAACACACCTTTCTGCAAAGGAAATTATAAATAGAGTTCAACAAGCTCTCGAATCCCACACCCGGGGTACACCGCAGTCGGATGATATTACATTGCTGGTATTGAAGGCAATATAGTATCCGGATTCTTTTATTTCTGCCTACCTTGCCTTTCAGGTTAGTGTTTATTAATTTCAATCAACTAATTATTCACTGTACTTGATGCCTCGATTTACGCTTGATGAAATAAGGAATAAATTTTCAAGCGGCAAAGATTTTAATGAAATCTTTGATGTCTTTGAAGATGCGTTGAAGCAGGGAATTCAAGATGTCGAATTATATCGGCTGCTTTTTTGGAATACCGCGCTTCATCCTGATGAATTATGCCTTTTTGGCGAAAAACTTGCTCAGGAGTTTCCGAATCTTGCATATGATACATTTATGTGGCTGGCAAATGTGTTCGAAGCAACATACTCATCTTACGATAACTTCGAGCTGGCGATGAGGTACTATCGGAAAGCGGCAAAGACAAAGCCCGATGAGGTGCAGCCATATCTCAACGCTGCCGATTGCCATGAACCAGATTTGAATATTCCACCGCTATACTGGCTGGTTGAATTTTTGAAATTAGGAATTAATCAGGTAACGGATAAAAAGACGCTTCTGCACCGATTATCATATCTCTATCAAATGCATGGAGATCAGAAGCAGGCAGATTTTTACAGAAACCTTGCTGATGAAATCGGACGAAGCCAAAACTGATACAAATCAATATCCCACTCATACACTTCGCGGATTTATTCTTCTGTTTATTGCCGTATTATTCTGGGGAGGAGCAGCTCCATTAGGTAAGTTGCTTATTGTCACGCGTTTTGATACGCTTATCATAGTACAGACTCGCACTTCGCTTGCATTTGTGCTGTTACTGATTTTTTTTCTATTAATAGATCGAAATATTTTTAAAATTAAACTTCGGGATGCCTGGAAATTCGCTGTACTGGGCATAGTAGGTGTCGCAATCACTAATTACACTTATTACTTTACTGTGAAGGAAGCTTCAGTGGCAACAGCGATACTCGTGCAATACTCTGCGCCGATATGGATCATGTTGTATTCGGTATTTATCTTGAATGAAGATAAGCTTGATCTTGTTACCGTTGTCTCGCTTGTTGTCGCATTAACCGGTTGTTTCTTTGCCGTTACTTCTGGTTCGCTGCATAGTATTAATTTGAAAGGGTGGACGATTGTTACCGGGCCTCTGTCTGCATTTACATTTGCATACCAGGTTGTCGGGACAAAGCAATTGATCAAGCGTTATTCTATTTGGACATTGTTATTATACATGTTCGGCTTCTCGGCAATATTCTGGCTTTGCATCAATCCTCCATGGCATATTATTGCGAAGCATTACACTTGCAGTGATTGGGGATTTTTTTGGATGTTTGCCATTGTCTCGATTCTTATCCCGCAGACAGCATTCGCGGCCGGATTGAAATATCTGGAAGCTTCAACGGCAGGAATTATCAGCGTGATGGAACCTGTGATTGCGATTGCGGCGGCATTCCTTATACTGGGTGAGTCGCTGGGCATTATTCAAATGTTCGGAGGCTTTATGGTATTATCGGCAGTTGTATTACTTCAGGCACACCCGATGATCATGAGAAAAATGATGAAGATAGAATGAGAACAGAACGAAGATTAAATAGGCTGGAAGAAGTGCTGCGGCGGCGACAGCCGGATTTGACGGTGGTCATGGAGGATATTCATGATCCGCATAATGTCAGTGCAATACTGAGATCTTGCGATGCTGCAGGAGTAATGGAAGTACAGCTTGTCTATAATAGTACAGAATTTCCCGATCTCGGGAAGAAGAGTTCCGCAAGCGCAAAAAAATGGGTGGAACGGCGATGTTTTAAAAGTATCAGGGCATGCTATGACAAGCTGCATGAAGAAGATTATATTATATATGCAACACATCTTGAAGTATCCGCAAAAGTACCGTATGAAATTGATATGACAAAAAAAATCGCCTTTGTTGTCGGAAATGAACATGAAGGCGTATCTTCAGAAGCAGCACAGCTTGCCGATGGAATTATACAAATTCCAATGCTTGGAATGATTCAAAGCCTCAATGTTTCAGTCGCGGCAGCTGTGATTCTCTTTGAAGCAGTCAGGCAGCGGATTGCTGCAGGGCACTACGCGAAAGCAAAACTTACTGAAACTGATTTGGCCCGGCTTCTTAAAAAATGGGCGATGAGAGAATAATTTAATAATAACTGATGGATGTTTGCTTAGACATAAAATGTTTTATTAAAGAATTGGAAGTTTATGCTAAACAGAAATTAAACTATCCGGCGGAAGTTGGGGAATTATTGCAGATAG
>CAZYAM010000022.1:29164-33696 GCA_964645575.1 uncultured Ignavibacteriaceae bacterium | reverse complement strand
TGAAATCCGCTAAGTTTTTTGACGAATAGAATATACCATCAATAAAATATTGTTCTATTTCTTGGGCCGTATTTATAGAATACTGATTCTAGTCTTGTTGGACCAATCCCCGGTATTACATACTAGACACGGATCTACAGCCAAAATGAGTTTTTCAAATGGAATATCTTTTCGTTAAAATCTTTAGACTAACAAATAGGCGAGCTTATCCTATCATAAGTGCAACCGGACAATCTTCGAGAAGGACAGATAGATCCACTCTCCGATTGCATTGTATTTCTTTCCCTGAAAATACATGCTTCCACAAACCTGGTGCATGTTCTGGAATTTCTACCGTTGTATCTTCCCATATTTGCGCGAGCGGTATACTATCAACATCTACCAAAGAAGAAATAAAACGTGGTACGACTGTTACCGACCAATGAGTTCCATTGTGCCGGGCAAAGGCAATAACATGATTCTTATACTTTCCATGGGTATTCAGAGGAAGATATGTCGCTGAGCGAAAAAGATCTTGGTACTGTCGGCGTATCTGGAGAACACGATAAATTATATACAATTTAATACGGCCATCATGGACACTCGCCAGTAATTCTCTTATAAATGCAACCAGATTATTTTCTTCGCAATTCTTTATCTCTGCGAGATAGTTTATTCGAATATCGTAATTAACCGGACGGCGATTATCAGGGTCGACAAGATTGAGATCCCAGAGCTCACTCCCCTGATAGAAATCCGGGACACCCGGGCAAGTAAGTTTTAAGAGCGTTTGAGAAAGAGAATTTAACACACCATAATGAGCTATTTTCCTTTGAAAAGGGATAAAGTCGGCGAGGAATCTGTTATCCTCAGAAGGTGTAAGTATTCTCTCGATAAATGATGTGAATCCGTTTTCATATGCTTCATCGGGTTTTAACCATGCAGTGTGCACCTTTGCCTCTCTTACAGCTTTTACCATGTAACTTTTTATTCTTTCAATAAAACCGGCTTGTTCCTGCTCATTAAACGGAAATGCTGCCAAAAGTGTTTGATAGAGGAAATATTCGTCATTCTTTTCCGGAATTTCCTTTACCTTCGTGTTTTCTTTTTTATTTTTATTCAATTTATACCATGTTGCTAATTTCCCTCCCCATTCATTCGGTAACTCCGAGAGAACAGTAAGTCTTGCCCGTAAATCTTCCCCGCGCTTCGTATCGTGAGTTGATGTAGTATTCATGGTATTAGGCCAGCGTGCGGCTCTCTTTTTATTAAAGAAATGGAATTCGACAAGCGAGATACCGAAACGGTCGGGACTGCCGCCTACTTCATTCAAAGAAATAAGTTTGTTGTATATATAGAATACCGTATCTTCAAGTCCCTTTGCCATGAGCGGACCGGAAAGCTGTTGAAATCTCATAACAAAGTTCAGACATTCTTTCTCCGCAGCCAGAGAATTTCGCGCGGGAATATTAAGAAGAAGAAACTGCTCGATGAATTCCAGTTCAAGAATAAACGCAGGAGCTGTTTCTTTTGCTCTCTTAATTACTTCGGTTATATATTTTCGATCCGCTTCATCTATCGGTTGTCGATTGATATAAGTTCTGTATACTGGAAACAAGGCTAGAATTTCTACCAACGCACGTCTCAGTCCATAGAGTGTTATATCTCGAGCGAACCTGTCTTTGCCGGAGAGGCATTTAAGTAAATGGGCAAGCTGATCTATATCGCCTGCCATGTGACGCCCAATAATAAGCCTCTTTTTGTCTGCTACGAGAGACTCATACTGAAGAAAGCGGTTAATAAATTTTGAATATATTCTTTCAAATCTCTTGTCATTCTGCCGTGCACATAAAACACCGTTGACCTGATTCAGGAAATCGTATCCTGTCGTCCCTTCTATCGGCCAGTTCGCAGGAAGTTCCTCATCTAGGTGAAGGATTTTTTCGACCACAATGTAATTTTCAGCATTGTTTTCTCTCAAACGCTGCACATATTGTTCAGGATCATATAATCCGTCAATGTGGTCTATCCGAACGCCCGAGAAATCTCCCTTCCAGAGCATTTTGGAGATGAATACATGCGTAGATCTGAACACTCGTTCGTCTTCTACCCGGACCGAAATTAATTGATTAATATTGAAGAACCGCCTGTAATTAATCTCCTCTGTTGCAACTTTCCAGAATGATAATCTGAAGAATTGTTCCGAGAGAAGATCGTCGAGACCATCAAAAGAAGCGGCATCTCCTTTTTTCCCATTCATAAGCTGAAGATTCCCATCGATAAATGTTTTTATGTTCGGATGCGAATTATACAATCGCCAGAGGACATCTTTCGAAGCATCAATGTGCTCATGATACTTCCCATGATCGTTTTGGTTGTAAGGCACTTGAAAGGATGCAATCAGCGTAACGAACCGAAGGAAATCAGGATGATCCTTCCCCAGTTCGTTTTCAAGTCTATATAAATCAGTAGATAATAATTTTGAATAAGATGCAATACAAAGAGGGAATTTCAATTCGTAATATCGGACACTCAATCCTCTCTCGTCATATATAATCTGTATTTCTCCGTTTTCGAGGCACTCACCGTAGAATTTCCCGAGAAATGGGGCAAGAATCTTTCCTTTCATGCTTTCATAATGATGATGCCAATCAACATCGAAGTATTCGTAGAACTGGGATGCAGTACCATATTCCAGAACATCCATCAACATCCGATTCTTGCTGTCGAATGCCATATGATTGGGAACAATATCCTGAATCCAACCGTTTCCATGTTCTTTCAAAACAGCAAGAAGTTTTTCAAATCGTTGAATAGACCCTAACTCTGTATTGATTTCGTTGGGATCTGTGACGTTATACCCATGAGTGCTTCCTTTTTGTGCCGCGAAAACCGGCGAAGCATAAATGTGGGAAATTCCAAGTTGATGAAAGTAATCTGCCAACGCCTCAACAGCTGAAAATCCAAAGTCCGGATTCAGTTGAAGACGATAAGTTGCGGAGGGAACGATCTTCATTGTACTTTCACACGTAAATGGACGCCGATATTTAAGAAGAGAGATACCCAGCGTTGGGCTTGAAGATCACCGACTTTTGCTCTTTGTGTTTGAATCGGGAATATCGTTTTGCTAAGGGCAAAGTAATTATTTTGTGCTTTCCACAGATTAAGATCAAGATGAAGCAATGATACTACTGCTAACGATTTATCCATGTCTTCAAGAAGCTGTGCATCTAAAGGATGCGTGCTTAAAATCTCGATGCGATTGATGATCCATTGACTCACCTTTAATTGTATTTCATCTATCAATTGAAATTTCAACGATAATTTCTCTGCTTGCTGCGAAAGTGCCTGGATTTTTTCAAGATCCAAGGTAGAAGTATCGAACAGTTTCGCAAGTTGGTCGCTAATAACTAATTGAGCAGGGATGATAAAAATTGGGGGAATCGGATGCTGCAGACTTTGAAGAAACGTCATAACTGCATAATTATTTTCATACATAGTCCCGAGAGTGAAATTTGCAACCTGAATAGTGTCGCTGAGAATGTCGTGCAGAATCTGACGTTGTTCATCCCGAAATAAATGCCGTAATGAATAGTTATTTGATTCAAAATGATGAAGCATTAAATGTAAAAATTCTGTGACATTTCCCTGGTCAAACGCATTTACGAGTTCTTTCTGCATTGTCAAAAATGCTTCATCACTCACAAACACACGCACACCGCTGTTGATGTTGTGGTCACTAAAATGAATCACTGCAAATGTAATGATGCTTTCTTCCCAATGAATCGATGATTCAACCCTGATTTTTCCTATTGCTGCCTTGAATTTACCGTTTCCAAGTTTTTTATAGAACTGATTTTCTACTGAATAACAATAAAGACGGGTAACTTGAGGATGAACATCAAATAAGGATGAGATTCCATAATGAACACCAACTTGTATTAAATCAACACTGGCCGGCTTCACGTACAAATTGTAGACCTCACCGCCATCTTTTAGAAGATTACTGGGGGCAAAAGCAAGTCTTTCAAGAAATGCAGGTTCATATGATTTTCCGGAAAGCGATTCAACATCTTGAATTGCTTTTGCGGCATAGCGCAGTACTTGCGTGGTCTCAATACCCGAAATTTCATCAAAGAACCACCCGCAGCTTGTATACATGAGCATACAGTTTCTTTGTATTTCCAAGAGTTTTAGCACAATAACGGTTTCTTCATGAGAAAGCTCATATGTTGTTCTGCGCGCGAGAAACCGTTTCACAGTGTCTCGAGATCTATCGTGGATAATTTCAAGATATTCATTACGTACCTTCCACGGATCTGTGAGATATTTCGCAGCTTCCTGTTCGTAAAGATTCGAGAACTCATCTCGCAGAACATCGAGAGCTTCCCGCAGAGGTTTCCGCCATGCTTGCGTCCATCCTTTTCTACCGGAGTTGCATCCGCAGTTGTCCCTCCATCGTTCAATTCCATGGATACAGCTCCATGAAGAATTATCGTGAATTTCTACAGCCTTTGTTGGTGGATATTTTTCTAAATATTCTCCGTAATTTA
>CAZYAM010000022.1:27275-29064 GCA_964645575.1 uncultured Ignavibacteriaceae bacterium | reverse complement strand
AGAAAAAAAGGTTGATCGATTTGCCGGAAGGAAGCCGGCAGAGATATGCCTCGGTTGGATCAATCTGATCGTTAACTTCTTTCCATTCATTATCTCCCGAAAGGTCTTTAATTCTCCAAGCCTGGCGCGGCGCAAGAATAGTAAATTTTATTTTTAATTCTGCAAGCACCTCAAGCGTTTCGATATCAACGGCTGTTTCAGGAAGCCACATTCCTTCGGGGAATCTTCCAAATCTTTTTTCGAAATCCATAATGCCCCAATATGCTTGAGTATATTTATCTCGACGGTTCGCAAGAGGCATGATCATATGGTTGTACACCTGTGCAATTGCAGAACCATGACCTGAGAACCGTTCCTTGCTGGCTTTATCAGCAGCAACGATTGCATTAAGAACTTCGGGCTTATGGCGCTCCATCCATGCACATAATGTCGGACCAATATTAAAACTGATCTTGGAATAATTATTTGCAAGATCGATAATCCTGTTCTCGTTATCTACAATGCGCGATGCCGTGTTCGGTGCATAACATTCTGCCGTAACTCGCTCATTCCAATCATGGTAGGGGAATGCTGAATCTTGCAGTTCCACTTCTTCCAGCCAAGGATTTTCCCGGGGGGGTTGATAGAAGTGTCCATGAATACAAATATAACGATTCATCGATATTTACTTTCCAACCTGAAATATGACGGCACTTAGACTTCGCAATGTTAATATTGTTCCCGTACGGATTTGACGAGGCAGGAGACTGCCCGGGCCATTCCAGAGAGAATCAGAGGTATCAATAACTTTTTTCCATGCTTCAGCCGGCAACGGATTCGTAATAACTGAATCTGTTTTCCCAAAATTAAAAAGTGCGGCCACCTGGCTGCGGCGTAGCCCTCTTTTCAGTACGAGAACATGTGAATGTTCGACGGCAAACACATCAACGGTACTCTTATCGAGAATCTTTAATGCCGATACCTCTTTCCTCAAGGAAAGAAGCTTCCGATAAAAATTCAGCATTACTTGATGTTTGCCTTGATCCCGATTTTCCCATGTAATTTTCGAATGTTGAAATGTTTTAATATCCTGCGGATCCGGCGGTTCTGCTGTCCAGTGAAATTTTTTAAACTCGTTCTTTCTTCCATTTCGAACAGCTTCGATAAGATTTGTATCCGAATGGCTGACAAAATAAAGGAACGGTGCTTCTTCTGCATATTCCTCACCCATAAATAATAAAGGAATGTACGGCGATACAGCAGTCAGCACTGCGGCAACTTTCAATCCTTCGAAGGAAACAATCGCGGAAAGCCGTTCACCGAGCATTCTGTTGCCAATCTGATCGTGGTTCTGTGAAAATACTACAAATTGATTCGCAGGGCGATCAACCGAAGAATTACCATGCTTTCTTCCCCGATAGATTGAATATTGTCCTGAGTATGTATATCCTTCTCTTATACATTTCACTAACTGATTCAATTCGCCAAAATCTTGGTAATAACCTGAATTTTCCTCTGTAAGGAGAGTATGCAGACTGTGGTGAAAATCGTCGCTCCATTGGGCATCGAATGCAAAACCTCCAAGGTCTCTTGGTTTAATAATGCGGACATCATTGAGATCGCTTTCTGCGATAAGGTATCGTTTTCGGCCGTCCGTCGCTGAAAACTTTTCAACTTCTTCTGCAAGTTCCTGTAAAAACGGATGTGCGCTCATATCATAAATTGCGTGCACTGCATCCAACCGCAATGCATCAATATGAAATAAATCAAACCAGTAAAGTGCATTTTGGATAAAATAATTCCGCACATC
>CAZYAM010000022.1:0-27175 GCA_964645575.1 uncultured Ignavibacteriaceae bacterium | reverse complement strand
AAATTGTGCTACAGGCATCAATTCTATCGTATTAATACCAATCTCTTTGAGTTTCTCCAGCCGCGGAATCATTGCTTGGAGGTTCCCCTCCGGCGTGAATGTCCCGACATGAAGTTCATAGATAATCATCTTCTCTATTGGAATTCCTTTCCAGCCTTCATCATCCCAGCGAAACGCCCAGCGATTTAAAAAACGAGAAGGACCATGAACACCTTCTGGTTGAAACTGTGATGCAGGGTCAGGCCGTGTGAGATGTCCATCAAGAAGATATTTATAACTTGCTTCAACAGAAATTTCATTCACGGTTACATTCCAATATCCCAGATCTTTTTTTACCATGGGGATAATTACTTTTTGGGGTGAAATAACTTCCAGATCCACTTTTAAACGGAACGGCGCCCACACGGTGAATTCACACTTTCCATTGCCTAGATAATTTGCCCCAATCATCATTGCTTCAATTCCTCATGTTTAAACAGCACAATGGAAAGAGGCGGAAGTGATAAAGAAAGGGAATGGTACCGTCCATGTGCAGTGATAGGAGCCGCCTCAAGTCCTCCGAAATTTCCGTGTCCGCTTCCTCCGTAAAGTGTTGCGTCGCTGTTTAATTTCTCTTTCCATGCCCCCCCTCTCGGAACCCCGATACGGTAATTGTCTCTCGGAACTGGCGTGAAATTACAGACAATCAGAATCAATTCGTTTGAATTTTTCCCCTTTCTTAAAAAACTCAGAGTTGAATTATCGCTGTCCTGAATATCAATCCATTCGAATCCATCAGCCGAAAAATCTAGATCGTATAAAGCAGGTTCGGATCTATAGAACCTGTTGAGGTCTTTAACCCACCGTTGAATACCGGCATGGTTTGAATATTCTAGACTGTTCCATTCAAGACTTTCCTCATGCTGCCACTCTTTCCATTGGCCAAATTCACTCCCCATAAAGTGTAACTTCTTGCCTGGATGAGCAAACATAAATCCGAAAAAAAGCCGCAAGTTTGCATATTTCTGCCATTCATTTCCAGGCATTTTTCCGAACAGGCTTCCTTTCCCATGAGTGACTTCATCATGCGAGATAGAAAGAAGAAAGTTTTCTGTAAAGGCATACCAAATGCTGAATGTTAATCGGCTATGATGATTTTTTCTAAAAATAGGATCCTGAGAAAAATAATCCAGTATATCATGCATCCATCCCATATTCCACTTCATGCCAAAGCCTAATCCGCCGACATGCACAGGCCGCGATACCATCGGCCAGGCAGTAGATTCCTCGGCTATCATTTGCACATCCGGATGTTCGCCATATACAACTTCGTTCAATCGTTTCAGAAATGAAATGGCTTCAAGATTTTCCCTGCCGCCGAACTTATTCGGTATCCATTCTCCCTCTTTACGGGCATAGTCAAGATACAACATCGAGGCAACTGCATCTACCCGCAAACCGTCAATATGATATTTCTCGAACCAGAAAAGCCCGCTGCTTACGAGAAAAGCCTGGACTTCATTTCTGCCATAGTTAAAGATATAACTCTTCCATTCCGGATGAAAACCCTGTCGTCGATCCATATGTTCAAAGAGATCTGTGCCGTCGAAATAGGCAAGTCCGTGTTCATCACTCGGGAAATGTGACGGGACCCAATCGAGGATAACACCCACGCCATGCTGATGAAGCTGATCTATTAGATACATAAAATCTTCGGGCGCGCCGTAACGGCTCGTCGGGGCAAAATATCCGACAGTCTGATATCCCCATGAACCAAAAAACGGGTGCTCCATTACCGGCAGCAATTCCACATGAGTATATCCCATTTCCTTTACATAGGAAGGCAAGTAATTCGCTAACTCTCTGTAGCTAAGAGACCGATTATTATCTTCCGGAACGCGCCGCCAGGAACCAAGATGCACTTCGTAAATTGAGAACGGAGAATCGAGTGCATTTACATGACGGCGGTTCTTCATCCATTCGCCGTCGCACCACTCGTAATCCAATTCCCATACAATAGAACCTTTTTTAGGGGGAGTTTCCCAATGAAGTGCGAACGGATCTCCTTTCTCAACTTTGTATCGGCGGTGTTTCGATACAATGTGATATTTATAGATTGCCTCCTTTTTTATTCCAGAAATAAATCCTTCCCATATTCCAGAGCTATCCCACCGCGCATTCAAAGGATTTGATGATGGATCCCATCCATTGAAATCTCCTATAACGGAGACCCTCTCTGCATTCGGCGCCCAGACCGCAAACATCGCACCCCTTTGACCATCAACGGCTGTTAAATGTGATCCGAGCTTGTCGTAAAGCTTAAAATGGTTTCCCTCCCGAAATAGATGAATATCGAGATCGGTAATCTGGCCTTCATAGGGGATCATTTGTTTCTCTGCAAGTGTTTTTTTTGTTATGCGCGCCATTTTAGTTCTCCAATAAATTCTTAATTCCTTTCAATGGAATTGCCAGCCAATCAGGTCGATTGTTTAACTCATAGCCGATTTCATAAATCGCTTTTTCTATGAGATATGCATCGAGCATCATCTCAAGTTCTTTTAGATTTGTTGGTATAAAAGATGCCGTATTCACAGTATCGAAATACGACTTCAGAAATGCGCTGGCGATATAACTGTACCAGGCTTCTGCCCAAGGCTCAAGATCACGAATCTCCTGTTCTGTATAGGTTTTCTTATTATAAAGAATAGCGTATGCCGGATAATGGAAAGAACGAATCATACTGGCAACATCTCGCAGTGCAGACCGTTTCAAGCGACGTTCGCTGATCGATCTGGCTGGCTCTCCTTCAAAGTCAATAATGATGAAGTCATTTCCCGTGCAGAGCACTTGCCCGAGATGGTAATCGCCATGAATTCTGATTTTCATAGAATCGATCTTTTTGTTTGTAAGGCGTGATAATCTGCCGAGGATTTCTTTTTCCTTCGCCAACAAGGTTTCAACATCTGTTTTTAATTCTGGGCTTACGCTTTTCAGATTCTTCTGCAGGAGGTCGAACACTCTCCGTGTAAAAGACCGCATGGAATGATAAAGTGAGCGTTGGTAGAGCAACGAAAACGGCTCTGGAATAAAACGGGTATCTTTTTGCTCGCGCGAAAGCGCCAAGTGCATTTCACCCGTTCGCTTTCCTAACAAACCGATCATCTCTATATAAACACCGCCGATTAACTCCTGAAAGAGCGGCGGAATTTCTTCCGTACTCAATTTCACAAGTGAAGACGGTAGCGGACTAAAACCGGCAATATCAACCCGTTTTTCTTGAACACGTTCAAAGTAGGCCTCGGCTTGATGTAAAGTGAAGGCCCATGCATCTTCTTGGTTGGGAACAAAGTTTTGAAGCATACCAATAATTATAGGTTCAAATCCTTGGCGGTGATATTCAATCCCTCCGCCGAATGCCGGAACATTCGCAAATGCTGCTTTTTCCGTCAGGTATCTTCCGATTTCAAGATCAGGATTCATTCCTTCATCGAGACGCCGGTACAATTTGAGAATAAACTCAGAACCGTACAACACCGATGTATTGCTTTGTTCTCCTTTCATCACTTGAGTAGAAATATCAGTAAGCATTTGCGCTCGTTCCTTTGTTAAAACCGTCGCCGGATACGCGATCAGTTTACCGTAATGCCCTTTGACAGTCTGCTTCTTTATAACGAGGTTGAGCAGTGTTTTCCGAAAATTTTCATTAAACACTGCATCTATCAGCACACCATCCCCGGAAGGTGTTTTCATTGTTGCCATAACGGCTTGAGGTGTCTCTCTTATTTGTTCTGCTTCTATTCCTGATATAAATGTGATCGGAAGGAGGTACAATTCACTCGAACCTTCCAGGTAGCGTACTTCAACAAATACAAGTTTCGCTACGGACGACTTCATCCATATATCAATGTGCTGCGTGATTTTGACGTATTGGATTTTTTGCGCTTTTCCGCCAAACCAGCGTGATCCTCTCAGGTACATCGGCAATACTTCCCGCTCGAATTTTTCCTTCCACCTGCCTTCGACAATATTTTCCCATTTAACAGGCAGCACAAGCTCGGGAATTTCCCGTTGATCAACTCCTTGAACGGGATGCTCTTCCTTCTTCAGTGAAAACCAATAATAGTCATAGAATCCCAGCGTAAAGAGATAGGGGGTGCTTTTAATAGTCGGAAATTTATTTCCGCTGGCTACTTCTTCCGGTACGAATCCTTCAAACTCTGCTATATCCAATTCTACAGCTTGAGAGAAACGGGAAAGATTGACGACAACAAGAATTATTTCATCTTCAAACTGCCTGATACAAGCAAGTACCTTGGGATTATTCGAATTGAGGAATTTCATTGTTCCCCTGCTGAACGCCTTGAATCGCTTGCGCATTGCGAGTACTCGTTTCATCCACCAGAAAAGGGAGGACAAATTGTGGAGCTGATTCTCAACATTAATAGATTCATAATGATAATCAGGGTCAATAATGACCGGCAGAAACAGTTTCTGCGGATTCACAGAAGAAAATCCAGCATTACGATCACCCGACCATTGCATTGGAGTCCGGACTCCGTTTCGGTCTCCCAAATAATGATTGTCACCCATACCGATTTCATCGCCGTAATAGATTACGGGCGTTCCCGGCAATGAAAGAAGTAAAATGTTCATTAGCTCTATTTTTCTCCGGTTATTCGCAAGGAGCGGTGCAAGTCTGCGGCGAATTCCAAGATTAATGCGTGCCGTCGGGTCTTTAGCAAAGATACGGTACATATAATCGCGTTCCTCGTCGCTGACCATTTCCAGTGTTAGTTCATCATGATTGCGGAGAAAAAGAGCCCATTGACACTGTTCCGGTATTGCAGGTGTTTGATCAAAGATATCAATAATTGGAAAACGATCCTCCATCCATGACGCCATAAATAACCGCGGCATAATTGGAAAATGAAATGCCATGTGACATCGGTTGCCTTCACCAAAGTACGCTACGGCATCTTCGGGCCATTGATTTGCTTCCGCAAGAAGCATTTTATTTTTAAATTTTCTATCGACATGCTGACGAAGCTTTTCCAGAAAGGCATACGTCTCCGGCAAATTCTCGCAATTCGTCCCCTCACGTTCAAATAAATATGGAACCGCATCGAGCCGCAATCCATCCACTCCCATTTCAAACCAAAAATCCAGTACCTTGAACATAGCTTTTTGCACATTCGGATTATCGAAATTTAAATCCGGCTGGTGGGAATAAAAACGGTGCCAGTAATATGCTTTCGCCGCTGAATCCCAGGTCCAGTTAGAAGTCTCAAAATCCTTGAAGATCACTCGTGCATCTTTGTATTTCTCAGGGGTATCGCTCCATACATAAAAATCCTTCCAGGGAAAGCCTGGTTTTGATTCGCGGGATTTTTGAAACCACTCATGCCGATCCGATGTATGGTTCATGACAAGTTCTGTTATGACATACAACCCGCGAGTATGGGCTTCTTTCAAAAATTCACGGAAATCACTCAGTGTTCCGTATTGCGGATGGACATTGTAATAATCTGCTATATCGTATCCATCATCTTTTAATGGAGAAGGATAAAACGGCAGCAGCCAAATAGCCGTAATACCGAGGTTTTGAAGGTAATCCAGTTTTTGCGTTAATCCCTTGAAATCACCTATACCGTCTCCTCTGCTGTCATAGAAACTTTTTACATGCAGTTCATAAATGATGGCATCTTTATACCAAAGAGCATCGCTCAGAGCGTGTGTTTGTTTTAATCGTCGTTGTCTCATAAGAAGTAATCAAAGTCTGTTTCCCGCTTCATTCGTTTTCTGACAAGGAAAATATGCGCTGGAGAAACATGCGGATTCAATTCAACAAAGTTTTTTTCGCCATGCCAGATATATTTATCGTCGCTAAGCAGCTCATGCACAAGATACGGCTGGTCGGCCGGTATGCCAAACTCTTGAATAGGAACTTTCACCCATCCTGATTGCGTATGCGCAGGGTCAAGATTTACTACCACGAGGATAATATTCGAAAAATCTCTATTCGCTTTTCCATAGAAAATGAGATATTCATTATCCACTTCGTAAAAGCGCAGATTCCACGTCGTTTGGAGAGCTTCGTTTTCTCTTCTAATTTTATTAACTCGCGCGATAAAATCTTTCAAGTTACCGTCACGATCCCAATCCCAATATTTTAATTCGTACTTTTCAGAATTCAGATATTCTTCTTTTCCAGTTACAGCTTCACTGACACACAACTCGAACGGCGGGCCATAAATTCCATAGTTTGACGAAAGGGTTGCCGCCAATAAAAGGCGCATCATGTAGGCAGGACGCTTGCCATACTGTAAATGTTCTGGAAAAATATCCGGCGTGTTCGGCCAAAAATTCGGGCGGAAGAACTCACGCACTTCAGTAGTAAAAAGGTGCGTAATATATTCGGTAAATTCAGGCTTTGTATTTCTCCATGTAAAATATGTGTATGATTGAGTAAATCCGACTTTCGCGAGCTTGTACATCACTTTTGGCCTTGTAAATGCTTCTGAAAGAAAGATCAAGTCCGAGTACTCTTGCCTGCACTCGCGAATAATCCATTCCCAAAATCTGAACGGTTTGGTGTGCGGATTATCAATACGGAATATTCTTACGCCATGACGAGCCCAAAAGAGAACAACATCTTTCAATTCCTTCCATAACTCTTCCCAGTTTTCGCATTCGAAATTAAGCGGTATGATATCCTCATATTTTTTTGGCGGGTTCTCTGCATGTTGCACTGTCCCGTCAGGACGCCACCGAAACCATTCAGGATGTTCTTTGACATACGTATGATCCGGGGAACATTGGAATGCAATATCTAATGCAATTTCAATATTGTGGTCTTTTGCCTTCGCCAGAAATTCTTGAAAATCTTTCATTGTGCCCAGTTGGGAATGAATCGATTTGTGCCCTCCTTCTGCCGATCCTATCGCCCATGGGCTTCCGATATCATCGCTCGCGGCTTTCGGAGCATTGTTCTTTCCCTTCCTATTAGTTTTACCGATAGGATGAATCGGCGGCAGGTACCAGATATCGAAACCCATCCGTGCAATCTCCGGAAGGATTTTAATACAATCGGTAAATGTGCCGTATTTGCCTTCCTTTGATGAACATGAACGAGGGAACCGCTCATACCACGTACTAAAAAGCGCTTTTGCACGCTCAACGGTGACAAGGAATTCCCTGTCGTATGTCGAGGCAAATCTTTTATCAGGATATAAAGAAACAAGCGCACTGGTCTTTTCACTGAGGGCAAGATTCAATTTTGTTTCATTTTCCGCTTTCCCCCGCAGGATTTTCACAACTTCAAGCAATGTTGCAGTATGGTTGGGATTTGCCCGCTTTGAAATTTCTTCTATGAGATCTGCACCAATTTGGAACTGGACAGAAAGATCTTGCCCGGCTTCAAATCGCTTCTTCAAATCAAGCTGCCACGTGATAAAACGATTTACCCAGGCACAAACCGTATAGCGGTATTCTCCAATCTCTTCAACTATAAATTGCGCTTTCCATATATCATTGCTTATTGCATTCATAGATATTTCCTGCCATTCGACTCCGTTTGGCTTTTTATAGAGAACGGCCGCGGAAAGTGAATCATGCCCATCGGTAAAAATGTCGGCGGAAACGTTCACCGACTCGCCAATAACTCTTTTAATCGGATATCTCCCGTCGTCAATCCGAGGTTGGACATTTTCTATTATTACCCGGCTTCTGCCTTCAATCATATCTATCATTCCTTTTATCGATAAATTAATGCAACATTAAATGAACTCTCAGCTGAGGTAATTCTGGAACACAACTGCGAAACCAAGAAACGAAAAAAATCCTATCACATCGGTGATAGTTGTTAAGACAATGCTTGATGATTGTGCCGGATCAAGCCCCATGGCTTTCATCGCAATTGGAATAGCTGCACCTGAAAAACCTGCAACCAACAAATTAACAACCATCGATAAACCAATAACAAGTCCCAGCATTGGATTTCCATGCCACAGATAGGCAATGAGCGCAGTAACGATTCCGATAGTTATTCCATTTAATAGTCCAACCCATGTCTCTTTGATGATAAGTGTCCAGACTTTTATCCGGGGAATTTCTCTCATCACAAGTCCGCGCATAACCACTGCAAGTGATTGCGCCCCTGCATTTCCCCCCTGCCCTGCTACTACCGGAAGAAACACTGCCAAGACCGTAAATCGGGCAATGATATCTTCAAAAAAACCTACAACGGAAGCAGCAAGAAATGCCGTAGCTAGATTCACGTAAAGCCATGGAAGTCGTTTTTGTACAGAAAAAATAACGGGCGAAATAGATCGCTCATCACCGCCTGCACCGAACATCTTTTGAATGTCCTCAGTCGCCTCTGCCTGTACGTCTGAAATGAGTTGATCTGCCTTAACAATGCCGAGCATATGTTTCTCTGCATCGATGACTGGTGCTGCAAAGTATCTTAATTTGGAAAGAATGTTGGCGACTTCTTCACGGTCAACAAATGCGTTGATAGCAACAATATCCCTATGCATGATATCCTCGAGTATTTGGTTATTTGAGGCGATAACCATATCGCGCATATTAATGACACCGACAAGATGATCTTCAGAGTCGATAACATACACATAGGAACTCGGAATATTTTTTCTTGCAAGAAACCTTATCCTTCGAATAGCATCTTTCACTTTAACGCCGGTATGAAAAGCCAGAAATTCCGTGCTCATAATCCGACCTGCACTATTTTCAGGATATTGGAGAAATTCAACGATGATAGGTTTTATCTTCGATGGAAGTTCTTCAAGAAATCGCTCACGATCTTCCGATGAGAGGTTCATAAAAAGAGACGCTCCCTGCCGTGGCTCTAATTTTTCAATAATATCCCGAAAGACTTCGGGAGACACGCCCTTAATCAACTCTGCTGCATGGTTTGCATTGAAAAACCGAAATACATCTGCGGTAAGACCAGGAGGAAGAGCACGCAGCACTTTTATTGCATCTGACTCCTTCATCGTTTCAAGACTATGGGCTGCCGCAACCGGATCATGTTCAAATAATTTCTGAACAAGGGGAATAAAAACCGAACGATGTGGCATGATATATCCTCTATGAACAATATGAATGATATTTCAAAAAATATTCACACAAAACAACATTATTTCATTTTCGATAGTCATAGGACGATTTTCTTTTTCCGGTTTAACCATTAATAAGCGATCTCAATAATTCCAATACTTCATCAACGCCGCGGAGATTATACTGTGCCTGTGTATTTGTAACTCCTACACGCAGGGAAAACGCTGACTTCGGAAGCGCGAGGAAGAGATCTTCGTCGGTCCAATCGTCTCCAATTCCCATAATAAAATCATAATTTTCCTTCGATACCCAATGCATAGAGGCAATACCTTTATTAACTCCGGCTTGTCGTAATTCAACTACTTTACTTCCCTGAAGCACTTGAACATCTATATTGGCGGTAAAGTTCATAAGATGGTCCGTAAACTCTGCTGCAAGCGAACGTGATTGATCCGGATCGGAAGCTCTATAGTGAAAAACAAGAGAATGATCCCTTTCTTCGATAAAGGCACCGGGCAATCGATCGGCATATTGCTGGAAGATAGGCATCAAATGTATTTTCCAATCGGCATTGCATTGTTTCAATATTTGCCAATCGGATCCGGCCTCTCTTAGCCAATAACCATGCTCTGCAGCAATTCCGATAGGCAGGTGGCCGAACCATTGTTCCAGATTACTGCGATCCCTGCCGCTGATCAGGACGATACTATTCCGTTCATCGGCTGTCAGTCCGGAAAGCACCTCAAACACATTTGCGGTAGGACTGGCCAGGGAAGGCCTCCGCCTGAACGGAACGAGTGTTCCGTCATAGTCAAGAAAGAGAAGGCGACGTGTTGCCGAAGAATACCTCTCAATAAGACTTTTTCGCGCAATATCAGTGAGAATTTTTGAATTGAAATCCTTTCGAACTTGTTGCATTTCAATAAGATTATTCACAAAGTCGCCCGCCCATCGCACAACATCATATCTTCTTAACCGCTCCTGCATTATACCGATACGTCTTTGCTGTTCTCCTACAGGCATAAGTAGGGCTTCCCTGAGAGCCTCGGCGATTTCTACACAATCATTCGGATTTATAATAATGGCTTCACCGAGTTCTTTTGCCGAACCGGCCATCTCACTTAAAATAAGGACTCCTGTTCCCTCCGTCCTCGATGCGATATATTCTTTAGCAATAAGATTCATGCCGTCTCGAAGAGGAGTCACTAGCGCAACATCGCTTCTACAATAGAGTGCCGACAATGGATATAGAGAGAGATTCTTATACTGATATAGTACTGGAGTCCAACTGATGCTTCCATATTTGCCGTTGATTCTTCCGACAAGCTCCTCTATTTGTTTTTTCATGTTTTCATATTGATCGACACCAATACGTGATGGAACAACAAGTGCAATAAGGACTACTTTTCCACAATACTCCGGATATAGTTGAAGAAAATATTCAAATCCCTGCAGCCGTTTAAGTATTCCCTTAGAATAATCCAACCGGTCAACAGAAAAAATAACTTTTAAATCATTGAGGGTTGAATAAAATATTTGTTTCTCATGTTCTGTTTCAGGGTGAGTGCTTGCTTCGAAGAACCGTTTGAAATCAATTCCCATTGGATAGGTGTCGACTTTAACAATATGATTCGGCAGGGAAATTCGTCCCATGGAATGATCATACCCAAGGATTCGAAGGACAGATTGAATAAAATGATGTGTATACTCATAGGTATGAAATCCAATAAGATCCGATCCAAGTAACCCTTCCAAAATTTCTTTTCTCCACGTGATAGGCAGAAGACGAAAGATCTCAAATGAAGGAAATGGGATGTGGAGAAAAAAACCAGCGAGAATATCCGGCCGATGCTGCCTTAAAAGCCGGGGTAAAAGCATGAGGTGATAATCTTGGATCCAGACTATATCGCCTTCTTCAAGAATCTCTAAAAGTGTTTCGAAGAACATCTGATTCACTTTTTTATAATTCTGCCAGTATTCGTCCTGATAATGCGTATACGAGGGGAAGTAATGAAACAGAGGCCAGAGGGTTTTATTGCAGAATCCAAGATAAAACTGATCCATATCTTCTTCCGAGAGGAATACCGGATATGATTGGAATTCTCTGAGGGCTTTCGATCGCAATTCTTCCTTGTGGGAATCATCGATTGTGCTTCCAGGCCAGCCAACCCATATATGTTCTTTACTTGCCGGAAAATGGTACTTATATGAATCAAGAAATGTACTGAGTCCTGTCGCCAGACCGCCGGCACTTTCACTGAATTGGAGCTTCTCATTGTCAAGACGCGCCGTAAATGGCAACCTGTTTGAAACCACAACAAGCCGTTTATATTTCGTATTAAAGGTACTCAAAACACTCTCCTTGTTAGGTAATGCATATTACGTCTGCTTATAAGTTTACGACCTCTCCTTGATGATAGAGGGATATAAACAACAAAAGATAGTCCTTAATATGACGTGTAATGAGATAATTATTTTTGATATGCTCTTTTCCATTTTCACCGAGACGTTTTGCAAACTCTGGTTCGTTTATTAACTGTTTAATCCAATGCGCCGTCCCCTCTATGGAGTGTGTAAGGATTCCTGAATATTTATGAGCAATTTGGAGAGGAATTCCTCCAACGGCAGAGGCAATGGTCGGTTTTGCTTTCCATAATGCTTCCGAAACCGTCAATCCGAATCCCTCTTTTAATGATTTTTGAAGAACGACAGTCGATCCGCGTTGCAAGGCATTAATCTCGATGTCGCTTGAAGGTGGAAGAAAGAGAACAATGATATCTTTGTCTTTCGACGCTTCCTCCTGAACCTGCTGCATAATAATCGGTCCCTCTGGATCGTCTATTGCACCTCCTCCTGCAAGAATTAATTGTATATCGAGATGTTTCTTTACAAGTTTATATGCTTTAATCACGCCAAGCGGGTCTTTTAAATAGTCGAACCGTGAAATCTGTGTGATTATTGGTTTTTCTCTGTCGATATTAAATTTCGAGAATATTTGATCGATGACCGCCTCAGGTATATCTTTATTTTTATCACTTAAAGGATCAATCGACGGAGATATGAGAATTTGCGGTATAGATAATTTGCGGGCAAACGCCGGAGCAGAGAATATCGCAGAGTCGTATTTTGCGATATAGCGCTCGAGAAATTTCCAAATTTTTTTATCAGGTTTCGAGAAATCAATATGACACCTCCAAAGCCAATTTCTTCCGATGTATTTTCTCTGTTCTATAAGTGCAACCGGCTGAGGATCATGGACAAAGATGATATCGTCAAATGTAAGCTCCGCTGCATTCTGACGGTTCACTTCAAGGAACCATTCATACTCTTCATCGCTTATATCGACCGCAATACCATGGAGGCCGTTATGAAATTTTTTAGTCGTCTCAAAGAATTTCTCGTTTCCTTTCATAACATCCCAGCGGGTCTGTACTCCCAGCTGCTTGAGCAAAGGAACCATACGCGAGAGGATCTCCGCAACTCCTCCGCCGACAGCAGTAGAATTGATATTTTGAATCCGCTTTCCCTCAAGGTATCGAGCCATGAAAAAAAGCTCGTCAATATTCGGTTTCCCTACAATCGGGGAATAATCATTAATGTGTACCATTATCTTCCACCAGTCGAATAATTTTGTTCCTTAGGCCTTCGAGCGTATAAGTGTACGGATCAAGCCGCTCTACCTGATCGGCTAACTGGATTATTCCAAGATCCCGGAACCATTTTGAAAAATCATTTTCCTTATTTTCCAGTCTTAATTTTGCTTCGAAGATATGATAATACAGCGAGTTAATACTCACGCACTTTAATATTTCTTTAAATTCTTCCAAAGAATGTGCAATATACGGTGTTCTCAAAACATATGTACGTGATGCCATAAAATGAAACTCTTGACCCAGCGGAGCCGAGGGAAAGCGTTCTGATCCTTCAATATGTGACTGGAGAATATCGACGAAAGTCTTCCGCAATTCTTCCAGAGTCCGAAATTGTACAATATCTACGCTGGAAATTCGCTCTCCGAGCACAGGCTCATTGAGTACTTCTGTAATCCAATATGCAAAATCATTAGGAGGTTCCGGAGAAAGAAAATGATGCTGCCTGAGATATTTATGCGTATGAAAGTATATTGAAGATTCAGGGACGGTCTGAATATGTGTCAAAAGGTCGGAAAGGATTCGTGCTTTTCGGCCAAGCAGGATAGTCTGATCCACTTTTGTATTAAAAAGGAACTCATGCATGGTCTTCCTCCTTTTCGGCCATAATAACGTTTAAAATATAAGTAATATTGAGTTGTTTTTATTCATCCTTTTTCTTAAACATGTGCGATCTATAAAATCATCACCATCAATCAAAAATATAGAATTTAGGTCATGTATAAATTCTCTTTAAATTAAGAGCTTCTTTGAAAAAAAAGCCTGTATATCTTAGGAAATCGGCTATATAGGTAATATTCTAAAAACTATTACCTTGAATAAATTGGATTTTATCTTTTAAATGAATTAAATGACGATAGAAGGCGTTTCTTTCAATCCATATTAGTTTATATTATAATAAAAGCATGATTGAATAGATTGTCAAGGGGAAAAACCTATTTTTCTAGTTTAGATATATTTGAAGTTATGTTCTAATTTTATATTTTGAGATGTAACAATAAGTAATAGCTTTTTTAAATTCAAGGTTTTTAAATTCGATAAAAATGACACCATTGAGAAAGAATAACTGATGCCATTGGAATTGTCGCGATATCTGGAAAACAACAAAGAACGCCTTACTCCATTGTTGATTCTCATGCACGATTATCCTGATCCAGATGCTTTAGCCTCAGCATACGCATTGCAGTTCATTTCAGAACATATCTACAATATACGCTCAAAGATTGTGTACGGTGGCTTCATCGGAAGAATTGAGAACCAGGAAATGGTACGATTGCTGAAGATTCCCGCATACAAACTTCGACCTTCTGACTTTCGAAAATATAATAATATCGCCTTGGTTGATACCCAGCCATCGTTCGAAAATAATCCTTTTCCTCCGAACAAAAAACCTACCATTCTTATTGATCAACATGTGATAGGTTCGATACCTGAAGCCGACTTTAAATTAATCGATACAGAAGCAGGGGCTACAAGCGCAATTCTGGCTCAAGAATTGCTCGCCCTAGAAATTCAAATCCCGATACGATTGGCGACCGCACTTGTGTATGGTATTCTTTCTGACACACTGGATTTCTCACGGGCGGCAAGACACGAGACAGTAGAAATATATTTAAAGCTGCTTACTATGAGCGATATCCGTATTTTAGCACGAATTCAAAAACCTGCACGTCCTCGCAAATTTTTCCGTGATCTAGCAGTTGGGATTACACGAGCACAAATCAGCCAGAAACTTATCGTATCCCATCTTGGAACCGTAGAAAGTCCCGATCTTGTTTCCCAGACTGCAGATTTTCTTCTGACATGCAAGGGAATTCAGTGGACATTTTGCACCGGAAGACATAGAGACAATATTCATGTTTCACTCCGTACATCAAATCCAGACGGTAAAGCAGGTATAATTCTTCGAGATATCTCCCATCATCCAAGACAATCAGGAGGTCATGGACAAATTGCCGGAGGAAAGATAAGAGTCGGACATAACCGTGAAGAAAGCGCATGGACACAGTTAGAAAACCTGCTCACTGAACGTTTATTGAAACGATTGCATCTTACTTCAAAATCTACCTTCCAACCATTAGTAACAATCGTTAAACCAATTCAAAAAGAAGGATAGATATATATGAACTTCATAGATATACTCGAATCTATAGGAATTTCAGGATTTCTTGATATTGCATTTATGTCAATCTTTATCTATTCAATGCTTGTTTGGTTTAAACGTACAAAAGCGGCTTTTGTCGTAATCGGAATGTTTATATTTGGCGGCATTTATCTTCTAGCCCGACAGTTGGATCTATCGCTCACTATATCTGTCTTTCAAGGATTTTTTGCAATTATTCTTATCGCCGTCGTAATCATTTTTCAGGAAGAAATTAAGCATTTTCTTGAACAACTAGCAACACGCAGTATGATTACAAATTTCCGTATACGGAAAGTTCTCAATAAAACACAAAGAGAAATCGATATTCTTGTCGGAACCTTAAAAAGTTTTGCACGCGACTCCATCGGTGCCATTATTGTTGTCCAAGGAAAAGATCCTGTTATAAGACATGTTAATGGTGGTGTAAATTTAAACGGTGAGGTGAGTGAAGCGCTTCTGGGAAGCATCTTTATGCCCGGATCTCCCGGTCATGACGGCGCAGTTATTATTATTGGAAATCGGATAAACTTTTTTTCATGCTATCTTCCGTTATCAAAAAATACAGAAAAGTTACAGAAAACAGGAACACGTCATGCAGCAGCACTTGGACTTTCCGAGCGAACGGATGCTCTTTGCATTGTTGTATCCGAAGAACGCGGTACAGTCTCGGTAGCACGGAATGGTTATATAAAAGTTATGCACAATTTAGACGAGCTTTCTTCCATGCTGTATTCATTTTATCAAGAGACTACTCCTATTGTAGAATCAAAATCGTGGAAATATTTCTTCGCAAGAAATTATCGTGAAAAGGTAATTGCTATTGTAGCCACATCCTTATTATGGTTTTTCTTCGTGCATGAAGCGAGAATAGACTATCGCACATATGCTCTCCCTGTTAAATATGAGAATCTTTCAACCAAACTTGTAATTCAAGAATTGGAACCTTATGAGATTGAAATCACGCTCTCAGGTCCCCGGCGAGCTTTTTACTTTTTCAACCAAAATCGAATTAATATTTCTCTAAATTTATCAGGTGCCAAAAAAGGAGTCATTAAACGGACAATTACACGTTCGGATGTATCTTCCCCTGAAGGACTTTTTATAGAGAATATTCAGCCTAATCAGATATCACTACATATAAGCGAAAAAGTTCGTTGATACAATATAAATCACCTTGATTTAATCTACTTACGATCTTCTATTATCTCAAGTTTTATTCGTTGTTCCTACGACCGGTTAAGATTGGTATTATTAAAATAAAAAATCGACTTTCGTTGTTCAGGAGTTTTCCACGGGGATGGCTATGCCAGAACTCGTGAACTGAATACAATTCTGGAGTTAAACTCCCGAATAGCAATATTTGCAATATTTCTGTAGTTGACAACTTCCACATCATAGAATATTCATAGTTGTCAACAAGCTGTCTACCGAGAAGAATACTTTCCCTGTACATGATCTACCATCATTTTTACATTTTCGTTCGCATTACATATTTCAATAACTGCTTGAGAATGATTCTGTTTCCAGACACGGAAGATTTCATCTGCGAATCCCTGCCCTATTGCCTGCACATTCTGAAAATCAAGCACGAGGTGCTTAAATGCATCCAACCCTGCGAGAACACGCCGGGCTTGAGATCTGGATACAAAATTCCTTCCGGCTTTATACAAAGCGATACGAACATCAGTTTTCGCAAACTCATACTCTTCGCCTGTAAATCGATGAAAAACGGAAGGCAAGGTCGTAGCAGAATCAAGTCCGATAACAAAATCGACTACAGTCCCCTTTAGCACTGTCGTTTTATCAATAATAACATCATTCATTCTGTTATCAAAAATAAGTCGTTTGCCTGAGCTTTTTAATACAAGCCGGTCTGCCGCTCGCGATGTAAAGAATATTCCCTCTCCGCTGTGTTTCTCAGGTGCGGTTGTTTGTTTCCCTTTGAGAAGATCCTGTATCGCTTCTTTTTCATCTTTCAAGCGGCGCTGCTTTTTAATATTGCGGAAAATTCCGATACCCTTATCTGTAACGGAAAACCGGATATCCTCCGCTGTTCTTGTTATCCGCACCAGCACTGTTTTTGAACGCGAGTGGTCGATGGCATTATTTAGCATTTCTGTAAAGCCATATTCCAGAATACGTACAATATTTTCCGCGACTTGATGTACGATGCCGGTCTGCTGAACTATCTGTGTCCATACACGGTCTTCCTGCAGGTTTTTTATAAGATAGGTGCGGAGAAAATTCCTTTTTTCGGCAATAACTCTTTCTTTTGCCTTTGCAGTGGAGGGAATATAGCGCGCCTGATCTGCTCTGCCGACTAAAAGGATTTTTCCTGCATCCTGAAGTTTTTTAAAATGCCTTTGAATATAAGCGCGTGAAAATCCCGTCCGGCGGACAATATCCGAGGTAGTAAGAGTCTTTCGCTTCTTTAAAAGGTCAAGGATAAGTTTTGAAACATTAACTGCCATAATACCTCCTATTGTAGACAACTACATGATAGTAGAATTTATTGAAGTTGTCAACAAGTTGTCTTCATAGTTTTTTGATCCCCTCTTATATCTCCACTTGCAATGGTGAGAGATATGCTATACATTTATTTTTAAGTTTCCCTTCGTCACGGGAATGATAAAATGGGATAACCTTCCGAAGGTTATCCTTGAATAACCGTGAAAGCCTTCGGAAGGTTCTCATTGCGTCCCGTTACTAACGAGACTCTACACCAGTATGATGGAGGTAATAAACATCCTCCTGTGCAACTAATGTGTCGAATACTTCCTCGTTATGAGAAATAACGAGAACTCCGATTCCTGATTTGAGTTTCGTCTCAATCATCGCAATCACTTTGGCTACCCTGGCAAAATCCAGGCCGTTCAGAGGTTCATCAAGAATAAGTATATCGGTCTGAAGAATAAGCGATCTCAGCAAGTTGAGCCGTTGTTTTTGTCCCCCGCTGAGGTACTTTACTTTTGTTTCAAGAAACCCGCAACTGGGCTCCTCCTCAAACAATTCCGAAATTGAATTCACTATTTTTTGCTCGTTCATCAAACCTGCAATTGGAAGGCCGGAGAAGACACTTTTCACTTTTGAATTCTGATTTAACGACTCGTCAGCGTGCTGAAACACCATGGTCATCCTTTTTCCCCAAACATTTTGAGCCCAAACGTTCCGGTTTGTTTCCTCAGTATAAACCTCACTTCCGAGTTCCATCGACATCTTTTCCGGTTTGATCAATCCCATCATAATTTTGACTATCGTAGTTTTTCCGGCGCCGCTCGGCGCTTTCAGATATGTAACGGCGCCTTTTCGGATTACGAGCGGTTCATGTTTCCGTCCTTCTATATCCCGCGAAATTGACAGTGTCCGCCCAAAAACTTTTACATGTGGATACAATCGGAGAATTGTTTCCGTTTTTTTTACAGTATGTATGGCTTTGTTTCGTTTTTCCATCCAGGAAAGATATTCTCCCGGAAGAAAATCCCTCAAGCGAAGTTTGCCGTGCTCCAGCAGCAGCTCCCGATATAATATATTCTTGCTAACTGCCGGATATGTACTGACGAACCTGCTTATTATCGAATAATCATGTGTTATCAATACAATGGTTGCTTCTTGATTTCTGAAGTTTTCGATTAACAGATCGAGAAATTCATTGCGCAGATTATTGTCGAGATTTCCCGTCGGTTCGTCGAAAATGAACAATGATTCTCGTGCATGTGCTGCGCTCGCGGCCATTTTCTTAAATGCCATAGCGGCAAGAATTCTTTGTTTCTCGCCTCCGCTTGGGCGGTATGGTTTTGGATAAACATCGAGAATACTTTCGACGTCGGATAATGCTGAATCCTGCCAGAGCTTTCTTAGAATGCGCTCCTCATCGGGTGCATCTGTCAGACTGCCTTCGCGCAATTGTGTCCGCAGCGTGCTCAAAGGATTCAGGTGTGATGATGGTTCCTGAAAAACAAAGAAACCGCTGCGTCGAATGTCAATTGCCTCCCGACTTCTGAGATACGCAGTATACGATTTCCCATCGATCTTTACATTAAGCTCATCCGGATCAAGAAGACCTGCGATTGCCAAAGATATCAGCGACTTGCCGATTCCGGATTCACCCAGTAAAACGTTGATTGCAGACTTGGCAAGCCGGAATTCATCTATCGCGACAAGCTCGCGTCCTTCGGATGCTATACGAATATTATACTTAAGTCCGTTCATTCGTTATGCCAGCTTGTGCCGCCGTACATATCCGTTTGCAATCATATAAATGCACAACAGCGAGAACACGATGCAAAACGCTGCGCTGAGTCCTTGAAGATGCCGTACGAAAATGACCGATAAATAACCCGGTTCCGTAAAAAGATTACTAAGGGCAAGAATATCCTGTTTACTATCGACATTTGCCAAAAGATTTCCGAGAGTCGTGGGAAAATTAATCAAACTGACGTCAGTTGAAAGTCCGACGGAGATTATGAAATCAATACTGCACTGCAGGAAAATAGATACACCGAAGATTGCGATCAATTTATGGAGCAAGTGGCTGCGGCTGTTCTTCCAGAGAATTTCAATATTTATAATTCGACGTTCCTTGATACCGCAGCAAAGCATAGCATCTACAAAATCCAACGTCCGGAAATAGTCGATACGGTGCCTTATCGTATCGGCCACTTCGAGGAAGACAGCAACTGCAATAGTACCGGCAATCCATACCAATTGTACAAATGACGAGCGAATAATTCCCTGATAGAGCAGGACCGTCAGTATAATGTATCCTATCAATACCGCTATAATCTGCGGAATGGACCTAAGAATATCAGTTATAAAAGATATAACAGCAAAACCGACCTTGGATTTGGAATTCTCAAGCAAGTGAAGGGAAACACCTACAAACCATCCAAGTGCAAGAGAGAATAGAACAACCATTGCTCCGGTAAACAGGCTGTTCAAGAATGCTGTCTGCAACCGGGCGAACGCAGGAGCATTGAGGAATAAAGCATCCCATATCCAGAGCATTCCCAGCCCGGCAATCCAGGTCATCAGCCAAAGGAGATCCTTTTTGCTGTTAAGAATGGATAGCCAGGAATTACCCGTTAAAGTCCTAGTAGCCATACTTCCTCTTTTCTTTATGTTCCCATACATCTATAGCGATTTCCGTTACTTTGACAGTCAGGAAAATACCGAAAATTATAAAAGCGGCGATATCGTACTGCCGGTAAAGGATTTGTTGAAGAAGCTCATAGCAGAAATGGCCCTGAATGTTTAATGCCATTTCAATAATAATTAATCCTGTGATTAGGAAAGAAGCATGCTCTTTAAGTGCGGGAATGAATTGAAAGCGCGCATTAAAAAATATAGGCTGAAAAACGTGAGATCGAAAACCGTGTTTGATCTTCAGAAGCGTCCGCGGCGGAATTCCTTCAGGTGCGTCCCATTCATAGGATGCATGAAGATTCTTTGCAACTGCGGTTTGTACATACCCTTTCTTGCTTTCGCCGACGAGAAATGTAAAAAACTTGTTTGCCGTAAGGATCAAAACGCCGTTAGATATTATCCCGAGAAGGATCATGAATAAAATAGAACTCGTATCAATCGTTGTTTTTACGGAATAGGCTATTACATAAGCAGGGGAAAAAAGAAGCATCAATAACATGCCTTTTAAAAGAGCCTTCAAAAAAAGAAATCCTAATTTTCCGAATGCATTCCACCAAGTTGAACCGATTCTGTCGGCATGAATACTATTTATCAGCTCAAATGCCTGTGTTAAATATGACTCGCGATGCTGCTTCATTTTAATAAATCTGTATACTGCAATCCGCTGCGCTAAAAGATAAATGATGACAAGGACAATACCATAAATAGCAAGGAATTGCAGATACATACCGCTTAATTTTCCGGCCATGCTCCATGTTAGGCCGTCATGATTACCGCCTGTTTTGTAGGCAGGATCGGAAAACTGCCGCTGCCGTAAATTATCTATCGCAGTAAGAAGCGAATCGTTTCTATGGGTTTGCCCGTTATAAAAGACATCCAGCGATTCGCGAAACAGTGCGCGATCCAGGGGATTACCGAAATCAATTTTACTCAGATCGAGATATTTCTGAATTTCCCTATCGCTTTTCTTTGATTCTATCCGCGATATCTCTACTGCCGATATGAATATCCAAAATATAACCGCCATAAGTACTATACCTGCGCCGTGAATGAGCAGTCTTGTCCACAAACTACTGTTTTCTTTGTGCAGTATACTGGATAAGTCAATCATCTGGATTTGATATCGATCTTATTGCCTGTAATCAGGACATTATAACCTGTTCCAAGCAAATATGTTTGTAACGTGTTTTTTAAAATCTCGACACTTTTTGGATAGACATTGACGGCTGAATCCGGAATTAAAATAAAACTTAATGATTCTGCTTTTGGGTCAACATACCACTGGGGAGCTGTCAATCTCTTGCCGGATTCCCTGTTTAAAACTGAATATATTTGTGCAAGCGACTGATTTACCTGTTTAATCCGTCCGTAAATCCGTTCACGTAATGCCTGTGAAAATTCTGAACGTACTTCCGAAGTTTGAACTTTCTTCCAAAAACTACCTTCTTCAGCTGCGGGAATTCTCATCCATCCGAACGCAGGATCTTTTCCAATGCGCTTTATGTATACGGATCCATCATCCTCAAAATATCGGATACAACGATCGCCTGTTGTTAAATAGCTGCGGCTTCCATTTGCAGAACTCTGAAAAATAATTTTGCGTGATACAAGAATTGTCATTGTATCCTGAAGAAAATCTTTGCGTTTATATATCTTAACCGTTCCAAGCTTGTTCCATCCTACCAGCTTTCCGCTGTTATCGTTAAGCAAAAAGAATGTTTCGCCTTCAATTTCGACTTTCATGCAGCCTGTAAGCCCGTCGCCAAGAACATCGCGTGTCTTGAGAATTTTCATTGGAACAAACGGCTGGATTTTAACGAGTTGTGATGAGGCCAGTGATTGCTGGAAAGCATTATAAGCTGCGATATAACGGGGCTTTTCAATGATAATAACATCAAATGTCTGAGAGATCACAGGTGTGATAAAAAAAACCGATAGTAAGGCAGTCCAAACCAGGAAAGTTGAGGGGCGGCACCATACGCCGCCCCCATAATAATGCCTCGTCATTACTTCTGAAACTCTTTCCATTTCTTCAGAGTTGACAATTGCGATGCAACGCCGTATAAATCAATACTGGTGCTGTCAAACTGAGTGCTGAAGTAGGCCATTGACGGAAGCGAGAAAAGCCATGCTCCGAGAGCCATACGATTTTCGTCAACCGAGACACGCCGGGCATATTCCTGCTTGTCGCCCACATGATGAGTAGACATGAAATTGTACATATCGTCTAAGAAAAGATTAATGTCTTCTTCCTCTGCAATGTTTGTACTTGCATCGAGATTAAGGAAATTGTGGTTTGCCTGAAACGAGTTCGGATCCACTATCAGCTCTCCTTCATCATTCATCATTGTCTTCAGATTGACTTTGTATGTTTCCAGATCAGGTTCCCGGAGGAAAATGCTGTACAGGTCAAACAGGAAATTACTGCGATATCCGCTGACAGCAATTAAGATCGCATCATAATCGCATTTTTTTATTTCGCCGTTTTGCACGGCTGTTGCTTTTACGCGTCCCAGTGTAATTATCTTATCATTTAATATATCGACCAAATCGGAATATTCTTCACGGTAACCGTAATTCAGGCATGCTTTAATCCGGACTGTGTCCGGTAAAACCGAAATATTCGGCGGATTATCGTCATATATGCGGTCGATTATTTTTTCCTGAACGTAGTACGATGAAGTTGGGAACACGATATCGTTCAGCAGATCATTGTAGTTATCATAATTTCCCTTGAAATCAACCGTATGACGCTGTTGTTCTGTGCCGGCCTTAAAGAAGCGGTCAACAATTTTTTTATTGTTCAGCAGTCTCCGCAATTCAATTCGCTGCTCCCTGTTCAGGCGCTTGGTATTGAATAATACGGCGAAGAAAGTCGAACTGACATTTGATTTCACAAAGAAATCTTCTTGCTCCTGGAGAATCGGCGACAAACTGCCGAACGGTGTTTCCAGCAGTACATTTATGTTGCCGTTTCTGAGCTCGGTTGTAAAGGTGCTGTTGTCAACATACGGGATTAGATTGACTTTATTAATTCCAACACCGCTTTGATAAACACTGGAAAAACGAATGATATTTTCATAATCGGGAACTTTTAAATAAGGTGTTGTACCGATTGAATATGTCAGGGCATTCATATCGGAATTATCAGGAAGAATTTTAAACGACAGAACCTCTTTAATGTCGGACTCGATCCATATCCGATTTCCGCGAAATTTAAAATTGATTTCATTTCGATCATTTGGCCCTTCGAAATCCATAACAGGAAGCGCCTGGCCTACGAGAATGTAATCGGGCGAGAGGCTTCCGAGGCTTTGAATCCGTTTAAGCGTAAAAGCAAGATCCTTTGCCGTGAATTCATGCATCTTCTTTTCTTCAATCGTTACATCTTCATCGTCGATAAATGCCTGGTATGAATCGTGCCAATACCGCCCGGATTTCAGGCGAATAGTGACTATATCATCGCTGCTGATACCGATAAATTCCCCCAGTCCATCTTCGAAGATAACTCCACTCGGGGTAGCTGTAAGATTGAACAAGCCGTCAAAAACAACATCGTCCAGCTTATCGGCCATTGCGGTTGAGCTGGGAAGATGGGGATCGATAGCCGGTTTTTGATGTGCGATATAAGGAAATGCCACCGTATCCGGCAAAGAAGGCCTTGTTAGGAAATACCATAAACCCCCGGCAATAATAACAACAATTGCAGCACCGATGATGATTTTCTTTTTCATAGTAAAAGCCATTTTATTATGAGAGTTCAGTTTTTACGAATAATTGGCACTTGAGCCATCACGCTTACTTCAAATAACTGGAATGTCGGATAATTAAATTGCACCTCGATGATTTTTTCACCGTCCTTCGGAATATCTACCGGTGTAATTTGCGCTTCATAATTATTGTCCGCCGACGGTGCGGTAATACGCATATGTCCTTCGGTTTTTATGACTTTCTTATTTAAAAACATCTGCGTAAACCATTGTCGATTCCCTGCCTTCTCTGCAACTGCCGAAGGCACTTTGATGTTGATATCATAAACCGGGAATTTCGCTTCCGACGGGATTTTTACATTTATGCGAAACATATATTCATTAGATGATTTTGCTGTTTCATTTACAGGAACCACCAATATTCGCCTGTACTCTTTTGCTTTTACGAGCGGTTTTGCAATCCTAGGATCGCATTCATCGATAATATTGCGAATCGATTTATCCTTTCCATTATAAAATTTTGCGTGTATAAGAATTGCATGCGCCTTTTCAACACCACGATCACGCGGCGCCTTTGTCAGTTCTCCGTAAATAATACGGATAGCTTTTTCAGGGAAACGAATTGTTTTTACCTCATTTATATACGCTTCAATCTTGCGGCGTTTTTGAGCCACACGCTCGGGAGATTCAGAACTGAAAGTCAACGTATAAACAGGAAGAAACGACGAGTCCGCATATAATTCTGCAACACCATCAATGGTTGCCTCGTTCATTTTTGTAAAAGAGTCTACACGCTCAAACGAGAGCTTCTTTACGCGTTCATACAGGTCCGATTCCAGTGACCGGACTGTCTGCAATTTCTTAGTTGAAATCTTTGACGGACTGACATAATTCTGATCATCAATTAGAACGTAGAGACCCTCCTCGGTTCCTTTCCAGTCCTGCATGTCAAGCTTTTCACGGATCCTTTCCGCCAGAGTCTTCAACAGTAATGCGTCGATATCCGGATACTGATCGATCAGGAAGCCTAAATCCCAATTCGCCCTGAGTATCCGAATTATCCCTTTGTAATCACCGTTGGGTTTGAGTTCATTGACCTGCCGCACGATATCTGCGGCTCGTTGAAATTGAGCCTGACGCTGACTGATCTTCTGTTTGATGTTTTGAATTCCATCGCTCAATAGTGAATTAATGCTCGGATTACCGTATCGCGGGAATTTAGCAATATTGTACACCAGACTTCCACTCCTCGCTTTTTCCAGCTTCGAGATCAATTCCGGATAGTACGAATTATCAGGCCACGGTGATTTTTTATGCACAGCGGGAGCCGTTGATTCGTATATCGTTTCAGCATTATTTATCCATTTTGCCGGGATATTGAATTCATTCACATAATTCCGCACTTCTTTCAGATTTGCCGGCATTTGTTTATCGCAGGCAATATATAGTCTTTCCACATCCTCTATCGGCGGGTCAAGTTCAATTATGGAAATATCGTCCTTCTTTCGCAGCCTGTTGTCATATAAGGGAAATGCTTCTTCAAGACGACTTAAGAATACGCTTTTGAAATGTTCTATTATAGGCGCACGGTACCGCTTTTTCTGATTGAGGAATTTTTCATATTCCTCGGAATGACTCATGAAGCCGGCGAAATTATACTTGGTTTCGCGTTCTTTTTGAATAACTGAAAGCAAATTATCATAGTCAGCCTGAAATTGAAGCTCGCTTCTAGTATCATCTCCTAACTCAACATACCTCTGGTACATAGTATCAGGTGAAGAGGCGATATTTGCAGGAAAATATTTCTCCAGCTTAGAGAGTTCGCTTTGCATTTCCAGTAACGACTTCTTTTTTACCTGAAGCTTTTGCCGTTCGGCTTCGGTATCGAAAGAAGCAAAATTATACTGAGGTCCCATCGCGTTATATTCCTGCCTGTCGATACTGTTATCGGTAAGTATTCGCCTGTAAAAATCATATTTATTCTCGACATCAAACCGCCATTTTGCTACATATCGATAGCGGACATTCAACGGCATATCCAGTGGAACATTATCGATAATCCAATAATAGTAAGGAACTGACGTATCTATTATAAAGACACTCAAGCTGTCTTGATCTGCAGCCTGATCAGTCATCATGGAAATTGGCTCCTGGCCGTCATTGAACGTTGCCGTAAAATAGTTGTGAACCGTTCGTTTTGCGCTTATCTGCAGTACCAGGTATAAATTGGGCTCAAGCGGTCCCGGAAATTTAATAAAGTATTTATTGTCTTGTTTGAGAAGGAAATTTTCTTTGTCGTTGCGAAGCTCGATGAAGCCTCGTTCTTGCGGTTGAAGCGGAGGAACAGGTACTAATTCTTTGAATGTTGCACAACCGCTGAGGAGAATAAATATAAAAGGGATTGCCCGGTGGATTCTCATATATTATGTTGCCTTTCAGTTGTGTTTTTTTTGTGTAATATACATTTTTTATGTTGGATTGCAAGGATTGATCATAAGTATCCGCTTTTATTGACAGCTTATTTTAGGCTTGCGGGATTTGATTTTGTTCCATCGTTTTAAACAATAGAATTCGAGTTAATTGGCCCTATAACATCCAAGTTGTATTATTAAAAATATTTAACTCCGAACAATGACAATATTATTGCTGTACAGCGAAGCTTCGCTTTTCGAAAGGACAAGTCGTTGTACATGTTTTTTTAAGGATGCACGGCTGTGTTTCCCTGGACTAATAATATTTCCGGTAGGAGTTAACCATTCGTAAAGTTGTTCGGGAGTTTAACTCCCGAACTGAATTCTGTGAATTTATCCAATGACGATAAACAACATATACTTCAATATCTTTAGAATAGCAGAAGCGTATTTGTTCCTGATTCGGATTTTTTACACTCGCAAGCATTCCCTGATTGCATCGGGCAAGCTTGTAGAATCCACAACAAGCTCCGTGCGTTCTTATTATGAATTATGGTAGTCGAAACCTTCAGGTTCCGCTTCTGACGAATTAATAATTCTTTTTGTCACTTCTTTTGTCTTGTCCGAAGGACCCCTTCGGGGACACAAATAGTGTCAAAATGTAAGTCTTTGGTTCAAAAGCATATGAAAAAATATAGATGCGGATAGATAAAATAGATACACGCTATTGCGTGCAACAACTTTGGGCCTCCGGCTGATCAACAAATTTATTTCGCCAAATATTTTAATGTCATTTAATTCTTTGTAACCCTCGCCTTGGTACGGTTCACTTCTATCGATTTTGCGGGCTTAGTAAAAGATTTTTTGCACACTCAATGGAATATATTGATTTTGCTTTTGTTGGGACGTTCAATTGAACGCCTCTACGGGAGATTATTCTTTGTCCCCCTTACAAAGGGAGACTTTAAGGTGGTTGGTTTTAGGATAACCTTCCGAAGGTTTTTACGGTTATGCAACGATATCCTTCGGAAGGTTCTCTTTGCATAATAAAAAAGGCATCCG
>CAZYAM010000021.1:16910-34611 GCA_964645575.1 uncultured Ignavibacteriaceae bacterium | reverse complement strand
TGTTTCATCTTTTTACCTCTTTCTAAAAATATTTCCATACTTTTTGTACAACCACCTACAAAAGCACCTTAAGGGGCTAAGGATCCTTTCTCCTCTATTTTATCAGCAAAAGTTTTTTCGTTTCCGTAAAATTGCTCGCTTGCAATCGATAGAAATATACTCCGCTTGGAAAATTCTGCGCATTCCATCTAACGGTGTGCTCTCCGGCAGTCTGCATTTCATTTATCAATGTTGTAACTTCGCGTCCGAGCAAATCATAAACCTTAACGGACACACAGCTGTGTGTCCCTACATTATATTTTATCACTGTTTCCGAATTAAACGGATTCGGATAATTTTGTGAAAGCTCATAACTTGCCGGAATGCCATTCTTATATTTCTCTACACCCATAACGGCACCCAATCCACCGCTTTCTTTATAGCGTTCACAGAATTCCTGTACATACTGTCTCGCAATACTTCCGGAATGAATTATGAGTGTATTCTCATCATTATCGACTTCAGCAGACGTTGACCAGTTATGGCTGCCGGTAACCACTAACGCGTCGCTTGCATCGTTAAACGGATCGATAATGCAGTACTTATGATGAAGAAGTCCGGTAACAACCGAATGTTCCGCCTGCAATACATCGATACCGGCAAATTGCATAGAACCCAGCTCACCCGGTTCCTGATCGATAATTCCCTTTACAACTATACCGGCATTTTTGCCTGCTATAATCTGCTCGCGTATATCATCACGTGTGAAATCAAACAAAGAAAAAAAGATATTCGAGTTGGCAGCAGAAAGCGTCTGAATAATTCGCGAAGTCGTTTGATCGGATGGACTGAAATAAACTTCTATTTTCGTTCCGTTAATGATCGTGAAATGCGGTGTGTTATCCAGCTTTGCTGATCCGAACCGTGCCAGATTCGGATCGGCTGTATCACCGGAACTTCCGAACATTTCCTCGAACTCTAATGTGTAGATACGCGCGAGAGATTGATCTTGAATGAATACGACATCCTGCGCATCGAGAAAAGTCCCGATGTCCGTTACATTCCAGGAACCGCTCATAATCCAATCGTCCGCCGCACTTGTTGTATCGCGCCCATCAAAAATAAAAAACTTATTATGCATAATGCCGTTATTTTCAGCCAGGTTTCTTTTTTGCACTGAAATTCCGGCGTTAATCAATTTTGCCAACGGCGAAGTAGTCTCCCTGTCGTCGAACACCACACGAACTGCAACGCCGCGGTTCTTCGCTGCAATTAATGAATCAGCAACACGGTCTGCAACGGCTTCCAACGAACTATTGAAATCATCAAATGAATACAACGCGATATCGATCGACTTAGATGCATGGGAAATCCGCTCCATAAGTTTCGTCTGAAGATCAACGTTACCGTTCGCTGCCGGCTGCAATCCCAATGTTCCGTCAACAGGATAATTAAAATAGATGTTTATTTGTCCGGAACTCTGCGGCGATGTTGTTACAACACAATACGTTGCCGAAAAACTTATACCTGCATCATTCATCGTTGCAGCGCGGAAATAATAAAGCCTGCCCGGTTTTCTTTCCGGTATAGTAATGGTGTGAGTTGTAACTAGTGCAGAAATCGGAGAACCGATGGAATCGTCTAATACAGGCGTTGACCCGAATGAAACATAAGAATGACCGGGTTCCGATGTCGTCCAGCTTACAGTAAAACTCGATTCAGTAAGCGACGTTACCACAGGCGGAGAACTGAATACAGGACCAGGCATCTGCAGTAAATCTGTTTTATATCCCGATATAATCTGATAACGAGAATAATACCGGCTGAGTATGCCTTTCAGGTTTACTACACCGGCCGGAATCGCGGTTCCTTCCAACTCGGAATTGCCCGGAATACGGACATCTAAACGCGTCAAACCGTCCGTAATATGATATGTCTTTCCTGTTGTGCCGCCAGTAAAGAAACCGTTTTCGGCAAATGAAACTTCAGTAATGCATACAAGCTGTGCTTCATACATTTCGCCGGCTTGCTTTGCGGAAATCATCTTGTGCATGGGAAGCTGATTGCCCGTACTTATACAAATCGTATCTGTAAGAGAATCAATGCAAAGCAATCCGTTGTAATCAATCAACCTGCCTTCTACTTCCCAGAGATCTCCAATTCGTGCTGAATCAGCGAAAAACGGGCAGAATAGAGCTATACCGGCTGTTGTATCTTGAATAAAAGAAAGAGAATTGAATAGTCCGGCGGCTGTCACAATACCGCGGATGTGCTGCATAACTCCAATTGCGGCCGTTCTAGCTTGTGCAATAGTTGAAATTCCAAACGCGAAAGAAAAAGTTATCCCTGATGACATCTCATTTCCAGCTGTATCTTTTATATTCTGGATAGTCAGCGTATAAAAATCATTATCAAGCGGCGGTATTGTCAAAAACACACGATCCAAATTTGCAGTGTCACGCTGTGCCTGTATCACTATAAGTGCTTTGTCGATTTCATAATTTGTGGAAGTCGATGAAGAAATAGAATCGACAGCTTCATTGAAAAACACTTCGATCTGTGTACCTGTCAGGACATGGACCGAATCGACGACCGGCGGAGAGAAATCGGCCGACAATGATTCCGTAGGACTTGCCGAGTTTTGCGGCTGCGGCTCACGAGTCACAAAATCGCTGCTGTTGTCATTTGAATCGAAAGCATTTCCGAGAAATTCTTCAGACCCTTCAGGACCCATAGTCTCTGCTGTAGATGCAGATGATGCTTTTCGTTCGATAGAATTAATATTCGACGGTGCAGGCGCAGGTCCGTTTCCTTCAAATAAATTTGCCGTACCAAATCCGACCAAATCGATAATAGCAGGGCCTGTCGGACTTGAGCCGACAAGTGCGATCGTTGTATTACAGAGTGCAACTTTTCCGTTTGCTGCACTCATATTGATTACGCCGGTTGCATCGGGAACCGGCAGCTCAATTGTCACTCCCGAACCTGCATTTTCCTGTATGAGAAAAAATCTATGCGATGCGATCGAGCCATAGAGATTCGTAACCTTCCAGGTGCCTGTCGCTGCCGCCGAAGCATATTGAACCGAGCAATCATCGAGTGAAATGACCGAATCGGTCGGATTATAGAGTTCAATGAAATCATTCTTATACATCGAGCCGGAATTCCCGCCTCCTCCATAAATTTCGCTGATAACAACCTGGGCTGAAATTTGTTGTGTGAACATTGTAGCTAATACCGTCATTATAAATAATGACTTTTGAAGAGTATTCATTAGATTTTTCCTTTAGAAAAGTTGGCGCTTACACTAATATAAAAAAATTTTCTTTTTTTTCAAGTGAAAAATAAGGCGAGGGCGGTCATTAGGAACACCTGATATATTATAGAGAACCGTTGGAATTCTGTCGGCGTTTCAATATATTCAATTCCGGCAAAAAGGATGAAATGACAGAAGTAGCAGTCGGTATACTCCGGAAAAACGGGAAGATACTTATCTGCCAGCGCAAGAAAGGCGGCAGATATGAATTCAAATGGGAATTCCCCGGCGGAAAACTCGAAAAAGGCGAGACAGTCGAACAGTGCCTGCGCCGCGAACTGCGCGAGGAACTCGCCGTTGAAATTCATACTATCGAGCACATTCAGACACAATCTGCCTACTACGCGGACGGCGGAATGTTCAACGTGGCATATTGCTTCCTTTCCGGCTATAAAGGAGAACCACAGAACAATGTCTTTGAACAGATTCGCTGGGTAACCATAGATGAACTAAAAAACATGGATTTGCTGGACGGCAATAAACCTTTCATAGAAAATCTTTCAAAACAGTAAAGTTGTTGAACAGGTGACAGGCCAATTCAAATGTTTCCCTCTCAAAAAAAACTAGGTTCCAATCCCAAAATGAAAGCGGTTCCGCCTGATAAGAAAAAATTGATTGACGATTTAAAGCATCACTATCTGACGCATAAGGAAGCAATCCGGATTCGATTATCAGAGTTTCATTCTGTTCCGCCTTCAGAATTTTTCTACGAACTTGCATACTGCCTTCTCACACCGCAATCAAAAGCAGCAAATGCTGAAAGAGTTGTCTTTAGTCTGCGTGAAATCGGATTCTATTCCCGGCTTATAGATCCTGAGCCTATACTCCGGCGGAAAGAACACTATATCCGTTTTCATAAAGCAAAAACCCGGTATCTCTATCATATGAAGGAACATTACAGCGACATTATCCAAAAAATATCTAAACCGGTTTCAGCATTTGAACTTCGAGAATGGCTTGTGATGAACGTCATAGGTCTGGGTTATAAAGAGGCTACACATTTTCTCCGTAACATCGGTAAAAACGACGGACTTGCTATTCTTGATCGGCATATACTTCGAATATTAAAACAACTCGGAATTATTGATTCAATCCCAAAATCGATAGGTAGAAAACAATATCTTGAAATTGAGCAGCTTTTTAAAGAATTTGCCGATGATATTGGCATAGTATTGGATGAATTGGACTTAGTTTTTTGGAGTATGGGCAGCGGAGAGATCCGAAAATAAGATAATGACGACTCTCACTTGCCCAATGATCACAATAATATAGTTCATATATTCATTCATATTTGAAAAGATAAAAAAATGAAACTCAAGCATTTGTTATTGATATTATTTACTTTAGTTCTCGTCGGCGGTACAATAGTAGTATTATTAGCGATATCTCATTCAAAAGTAGTTGAAAAAAGCCACAAAGATCTCACAAATGATTTATCATATTATGCAACTAAGGCGCGCGAGTTTTACTGGAGACCATCGGCGCTTGGCGGCGGCAATAGAAGTTTTGCCGGAATAACTCTTTCAAAGCTTTCTATGATATCCTCAAACACAACAGGTCGTTTTTTTATTGTCGGGAATCCCACAAAAGATGAAGTTGTAATCGGGGGTATCGGAAAGGTCATGGTAGGGGATGATTCAACGCAGGTTCAGGTGCTAGTCAACGAACAAAACAGCACCTTCCAGATTATTCATTAATAATATGACGCAGCAAAACTCCTTTGATATCGTATCTGAAGTTAATCTTCAGGAAATTGATAATGCGGTCAATCAGGCACGAAAAGAAGTTGCTCAGCGATATGATTTTAAAGGAATTTATTCAACGATTGAACTTGACCAAAAAGAAAAAAAACTCGTAATTACCACTGGTGATGAGTTTCATTTAAAGAATATAATCGATATTTTACAATCGAAGTTGATCAAACGAAGCGTCCCTTTAAAGGCGCTTAAATACGGAAGTATCGAACCTGCTGCTTCAGGCGCAGTAAGGCAAATCATCACTCTACAGGTTGGAATTGCGAAAGACGATGCAAAAAAAATCATTAAACTCGTAAAAGACTCAAAACTAAAAGTGCAAGTACAAATAATGGAAGACCAAGTGCGTGTAAGTGGAAAAAACAAAGATGACCTGCAGGCTGTTATCAGTCTGCTTCGCGATCAGGATTTTCCATTTGCGCTGCAATTCGTGAATTATCGTTAGATGAACTTCTCTCGCTTTTGGAAATTCTTTTTTCTCTCTGTTATTTCTTTCTTTCTGTGCCATTCTCAAGAGACCGGCATGGAAGGTTCGATTACTTTTCATTTAGCAAACGGCGACTCAACACTTATCCGTACTCTCGACAGCGCAGAAGTTACCTATCTTTCTCTCTCTGATTTTTTAAAACCTTTACGGCTCCCCAGTATCCTTAACGACAGCACCGGAAAAATTGTATGTATTATCGCTTCGCAGCTTGTTCGATTTACGGATAAAAATCCTTTCGTCGTTATTACCGAGCGTTTATCGAACACTGCTTCAGTATATCAAATGCCGATCCGTACGGTTCGCAGATATCAAGAATATTACGTTCCGGCTGCGATTTTCGTTACGCTGTTTGAACGAATAGCAGGCAAACGCTTATTGTTCGATCCGGAACACAGGGTACTCGAGTTTCATTCATTTACATCACCTTATGATATTGCAGGGATTGAAATTGAAAAGAAACTAAACGGATCTCTCATTACCATTCTTGCTAATAGGAAACTCGGCGACATCGAAACCTGGCTTAAACCTGATGGATGGCTGTTTGTAACCATTACGGGAGTCACTGCCGATACTACTGCATTAAACAGAACCAAGCCATCCGAAGCAATAAAAAAAGTACTGGCATTTCAATCACCTACTTCCATTCAACTGACATTCCGCGTTACTTCCGACGTCGTGCAGGCAGAAGCTGTTAATGATCCGTCGTCGGATAATCTTTTCATCTCGCTGAGAACCCGTACTGAATCCGAAAGAAAAGAGATGGAAAAAAAGAGACAAGAAGCCATTAGGCTGGATCTTGAAAATAGACGCGACCGCTGGAAACTTGATGTCATTGTCATCGATGCAGGACATGGCGGCAAAGATCCGGGAGCTATCGGTGTTACCGGCACTTACGAAAAAGACATAACACTAAGTGTCGCACTTAAGCTCGGTAAACTTATTGAAAAAAATTTAAAAGATGTTAAAGTCGTCTACACGCGGAAAACAGATAAATTTGTCGAGTTATACCGGCGTACACAAATAGCTAACGGAGCCGCCGGAAAATTATTTTTAAGCCTCCATTGCAACGCATTGCCGCACAAACCATCGAGCAAGAACGGCTTTGAGATCTATTTACTCCGTCCTAACCGCTCTGAGGAAGCGGTCTCAATTGCCGCGCGGGAGAATGCTGTTATCCAATTGGAAGAAGGATACGAACAACGATACCGCAAATTGACAGAAGAAGAATTCATCATTGTAACAATGGCGCAAAGTGCATATATGAAATATAGCGAGCAATTTGCCGAGTGCGCAGTCAAATCGATGGCAAAAAACCTGAGTATCAAGAACAGCGGTGTGAAACAGGCCGGATTCTATGTCCTTGTCGGCGCATCCATGCCTAATGTCCTTGTTGAAATCGGATATCTTACCAATAGAGAAGAAGAAAAGTTTCTTCGCAGCCGTGTCGGCCAAAGAAAAATCGCAGAAGCACTTTTCAAAGGAGTGAAAGAATATAAAAGGAAGTATGAACAAGCGTTAAAAGAAGGTATTGAGGATGATATTCTATAGAAAAAACCAGACCGGTTTCCTTTTAAAAGAGATATCTATTGGATCAGAAGGACCGGTATCTTTATGTCATAACACACCTTAGAAATTGAAATACTAAGAATCAAATCTTTTGTTTCACTATTCTCATGCCCGTCGATAATCGGCAGGTCGATTTTCTATCCTTAACTTATCCAGATTATCTCATTCAGCATACATCGAAAATCCGGAACTTCTTAAACATCAATTCCTGTTTCAGTTGAGATCGTTATTTACTTCTAAAAAACCGCCGATAAAAGATGTTAATAATTTGTTAACCTGACAATAGTTGCGTAAATTTTACTATATATATTTGCCTAATACAGACGAAGGTGTTACATTATTTAAGAGGAATCATATCTGATGAAGAAAATAAAAGAAATTGCCGCACAATTGCATATTGCCGAAGACGACCTTATTCTCTATGGAAATTACAAAGCAAAAGTTCCCCTGAAATATATAGATCCAAATAAACTCAACAATAACAATCTGATTTTAGTATCGGCTATTTCGCCAACACCTGCCGGCGAAGGAAAAACGACCATATCAATCGGATTAACCCAGGGAATGAACAGGATCGGCAAACAGACAACTGTCGTTCTCAGGGAACCATCATTGGGCCCCGTGTTTGGAATAAAAGGAGGCGCCACAGGAAGCGGACGCGCGCAGGTACTGCCTATGGAAGAAATCAATCTTCATTTCACCGGAGATTTCTCGGCAGTGGAAAAAGCACATAATTTACTCGCCGCTTTAATAGACAATAATATACAAAATAAAAAGAATAATCTCGGGATCGATCCGCGAACCGTCCACTGGAAAAGAGTCATGGATATGAACGACCGTTCACTCCGTAAAATTATTGTCGGACTTGGAGGAACTCTTTCCGGCGTACCGCGTGAAACAGGATTCGATATCACAGCTGCATCCGAAGTCATGGCCATCCTCTGCCTTGCGGAGAGTCTTTCCGATTTAAAGAAAAAACTCGGCAATATCTTTATCGGATTTACATATGATAAAAATCCGATTTATGCACGTGATCTGAAAGCATGCGGCGCAATGACCGCACTGTTGAGAGATGCCATAATGCCTAATCTCGTTCAAACCATTGAAGGAAATCCTGCAATTATTCACGGTGGACCGTTTGCCAATATCGCGCAGGGAACGAACACTGTTGTTGCGACAAAAATGGGATTATCTTTATCAGATTATGTAGTAACAGAAGCAGGATTTGCATTCGATCTGGGAGCAGAGAAATTTTTTGATATAAAATGCGGTTACTCGGGACTGTCGCCTAAAGCAGTCGTACTCGTCGCAACATTGAAAGCATTAAAATACCACGGCGGAGTAGAACTGAAGGATGTTAATCTGCCAAATACTAAAGCATTGAAAAAAGGATTGGGAAATCTCGAAAAACATGTTGAAAACATTCTTGCATTTGGAATACAACCGGTGGTCGCAATTAACAGATTTGCATCGGATTCAGATGAAGAGTTAAATATTGTAAAAGACAGATGTAAATATATTGACGTTCCGGCTTCAGTCGCAGATGTTTGGGGTAAAGGCGGCGAAGGTTCAATGGAACTTGCCGAGATAGTCTGCAACATCGCAAAGAATTGCAAAAACAAATATAAACCTACGTATGACTGGAACTGGGATATCCCTAAAAAAGTTGAGACTATCGCAAAGAACATTTACGGTGCAAAAGCAGTCCAGTTTACTTCAAGAGCCAACGCAGACCTTGAAAAAATTAAAAAACTTGGTTTGGATAAACTGCCCATCTGCATGGCAAAAACCCAGAAATCGCTGTCTGACGATCCGAAACTACTGGGAAGACCCGAAAATTTCCTTATTACGGTAAGAGAGATCGAGATAGCCGCAGGAGCCGGATTTGTAATTCCGATAACCGGTGAAATCATGCGCATGCCGGGCCTTCCAATCGTTCCTGCAGCTGAGAACGTCGATGTAGACGAGAATGGAAAAATTACGGGTTTGTTTTAATTTTTCCGTTGTAGAGACGTATAATTATACGTCTCTACAATAATTATCTAACTTCCATCCCCATCAATGTCCTATCCAATCAGCCAGGTAGTCTAATCCCATCGGTATAGACGAAAAGTTTCGTCTTATATCGTAATTTATTGTATTCATTTACAATATATCTACCTTGAATTCAGTAAAAATATTATAAAAGTAAACAAATATATCATAAGGATCATTATGAAAACTTGTAAGTATATCTTTTTTCTTATCATTTTACTTTTGCCTCTGTGCCTTCCTGCTCAAATCAATCAATCCAAAGGAATAATCAAAGGCCGGGTAATTGATGGCGAATCCAGACTTGACCTGATTGGAGCTCAGATATTCATACTAGAAAGAAATACCGGCACATCTACAGACAACAAAGGCTATTTCGAGATAAGGGATGTTCCGGTCGGCAGTTATTCAATTATGATAAATTATATCGGTTATGAAAAGATCGTTAAAACGGATATTATCGTCCGTACAGGGCGGGAGACTTTTGTGAACATCGAAATGCAGGCATCATCGATCGAGATTTCCGGTTCAACTGTGACCGGTGGATATTTTTCTGAAATCCAGGCACAGCCCTTGAGTTCCATTAATTTCTCCTCTGAAGAAATACGCCGGGCACCCGGTGCAGCAGGCGATGTCAGCAGGATTATATTCGGACTCCCTTCTCTGGCAAAAATCAACGACACTAAAAATTCATTGATCGTACGCGGAGGAAGCCCGGTTGAAAATGGATTTTATATCGATAATATTGAAATTCCCAATATCAACCACTTCCCTGCACAAGGATCTACTGAAGGTCCGATTGGAATACTTAATGTCGATTTTATTGAAGATGTAAATTTTAATTGCGGCGGTTTTGCCGCAAATTTTGGTAACGCCCTTTCTTCTACAATGGATGTTAAATTCCGCGAAGGAAGCCGCTCCACAACAGACATTCAGCTTGAAATGAGCTTGCAGGGATTTAGCGGGATGATAGAAGGACCTATCGATGGGGGACGCGGTTCATATTTAATCTCGGCTCGCAGAAGTTACCTCGATTTAATACTTGACTTTATGAATGAGACAGTAGGTATGCCGATTTACAGTGATATACAAGGCAAAATAACTTACGATATTTCTGAACAGCATAAAATTTCATTTATTGATGTATTTTCGATCGACAAGATAACGATGAGTCAAGAAAATGCTGTTGACAGCAGGCTAAATATCTATCCGGAATATAATTCTTATTCCAATACAGGCGGATTAATCTGGCAATGGATATGGGGAAAGAATGGTTTTTCACAAACCTCATTCGCGCATACTTATTCAAATACAGACGTTAATTATATCCAGACACGGGATACCAAACTCCTACTGAGAAATTCATCTGTCGAACAGGAGATTAAAATCAGGAACACCAATCATTTGATACTTGATATAGGAAATAAAATCAATATCGGCTTCGATATAAAATATGTGCTGATAGATTATTCCCAGTTCTATAATGACTATCAGGATGTTTTGGGACATATAACTCCAGCCTTCACATTGAATCAATCACTCCATTCGCTTCAAGGCGGATTATTTGCGGATTATTCTTATCGGCTGCTCGATCGAATAACAATAAAACCCGGAGTAAGAATCGATCATTACCAATATAATAACGACACAAAAATTTCACCAAGAGTATCTATCACTTACAATTTCAATGATATTACATCTGTGACAGGATCCTACGGTACATTTTACCAGAATATTCCATGGATTATTGCAGCGCAGCAAGATAGTTTTAAAAAACTTAAAACACCGCGTGCCGATCATTATATTCTTTCTTTTAATCGTCTTCTCACAGAAAGCACCAAGTTAACAATTGAGTTGTATGATAAAGAATATATGAATTTCCCGATGGATCCATCACAGCCGAATCAGTTCCTGTTCGATCAGGCTGTTATAGAAGGAATATTTCTCAACCATGCAAATCTTGTAAGTACCGGCAAAGCACACGGTCATGGAATCGAAATAACTGTTCAAAAGAAAATGGCCGAGAATATTTACGGACTGATCGCCGGATCGTATTATAGATCGAATTATACCGGACTTGACGGCAATCGTTATGACCGTGTATACGATAATAAATTCAATTTTGCTATCGAAGGCGGATACAAACCTGACGAAAAATGGGAATTCAGCCTGCGCTGGCTTTATGCCGGCGGAGCGCCATATACTCCATTTGATGAACAAGCATCATCGACAAATCATAAAGGAGTCTTCGATGAAACTCGAATAAATTCAGCACGCCTCCCCGATTTTCATTCGCTAAACCTTCGTGTGGACAAGAGGTATTATTTTACATCTACAACGCTGACGGTATATCTCAGTATATGGAATGCTTACGGCAGAAAAAATGTCGCAGCTTATATATGGAACGAAATGGAAGATAATATAAAAGAGGAGACTATGTGGGGAACACTACCGGTATTCGGAATTAAATACGAGTTTTAACATGTAAATATTTTATAAAGGCACTTCATGAAAAATATTATCGGCAATTTCTTTTTTATTGTATCAACTGTTTTTCTCCTCTCCGGATGCGGTGAAAAAAAATACGACTATCCGGATCCCGTAAAACCTGAAACCGATAATGCTTTTGTATCTAACGTAGGTACATTCGAAACAAAGTCTTATGAATATGACGCCGATTTCGGAACAATTACAGTACCGGAAAACAGGAACAAAAAAAAATCCAGACTCATGCATCTTCCTGTCATCCGCATCCATGCCCGATCATTAACACCTCGTGAACCGATTTTTTATCTGGCAGGAGGTCCGGGGCAAAGCAACATGAACTGCACACCTTTTGATAAATTACTTGCAGAACATGATTTCGTAATGGTCGGTTACAGAGGGGTCGATGGTTCGGTAAGGCTCGACTGCCCGGAAGTTGTCGAAGCACTAAAGGAAAATGATGACCCACTAGCTGAAGAATCCCTCAGAAATCTGGCAAAAGCATGGGAAGCAAGCGCCCAAAGGTTTGCGGAGGAAGGAGTTGATTGGAACGGATACACGATACCACAGACTATCGAAGATATGGAAGCCGTGCGCCGCATATTTAAATATCAACGAATTAATTTACAGAGCGAAAGTTACGGCACTCGAGTAGCATATCTGTATGGACTGATGTATCCGGAAAGTATCTGTCGTTCAATCATGATAGGTGTTAATCCGCCAGGCCATTGTATGTGGGATCCGCAGATGGTCGATGAGCAGCTGATTACTTACGCTCAGTTATGGTCACAGGATTCAGTTATGTCTGCCTGCTGTCCCGATCTCATTGGAACGATACGGAAAGTTCTGCAGAATATGCCCGAAAAATATCTGCTTTTCTCTATCAACCCGGGGAAAGTAAAAGCCGTAGCATTCTGTATGCTTTTTCATCGCAATACTGCTGCACTCGTATTCGATGCATTTGTTCAGGCCGAACAAGGCGACTACAGCGGCATAGCTTTACTTTCAACCGCCTATGATTATATGCTGCCGTCGATGATGACCTGGGGCGAACTTGCTTCAAAGGCCGTCAGCGCTGACCTGGATACTTCGAAGATACGTTCATTCACTGAACACCATAACACGATTTTAGGATCTCCGTTAAATACAATTCTATGGAGCCCCCTTCTCTACACGCAAATTTCTATCCAGCCAATATCACAGGAACTGAGGATTCTCAGATCGTCAGATATCGAAACATTGCTCCTGAGTGGAAACCTGGATTTTTCCACACCGCCGAAATATGCTTCACAGGAATTACTGCCGTACTTGCACAACGGAAAACAGATTATTCTCTCTGAATACGGACATGTAAACGACCTGCTGTACCTGCGGAAAAAAACAGCTGAAAAGATTTTAGCAAGTTATTTTAACACAGGCATACCAGACACATCCGGCGTGGTATATGTTCCTATGGACTTCGAGGTAACGTGGAGTTTACCATCAATTGCAAAAACAGTGCTTATTACGGGAGTTATCTTAGCAATAGGATTAATTGCCGGCTTATTCTGGATTGCACGTAAAGTTTTTTAATCGGAAAAGAATTATTAAGGAATATTTCGAAGCTTCGACTTGTATTCCGAAGGAGTCATACCGGTATTCTTTTTAAAGATAGAATTGAACGATCCTTTGGATTTAAAACCGGAATCGAATGCGATGCTGAGCAGATTGTACAGGTCGTTGGCAGGGTCAGCAATACGCCGCTTGAATTCCTCTACGCGGTGGCTGTTGATGAAATCGTAGTATGAAAGGTTGAGTCTCGAATTAATGACTTCCGACAAATTATGATTCGATACATTCATTTGATCGGCAAGTTTTTGCATCGATAAATCGTTATCGAGATATGGTTTTTCGGACGCCATAAAATCTTTAAGCTTTTTCCCTATCTCATCGGCAAGCTCATCGCTCAATCCGCTTCTCTTATATTTTTCAGACCGTGCAGGTTCGAATACATCCGCCGAAGGATTTAGAAATATTTCCGGCTGCTTGAGTCCCTTATAACCGATAGAATAAATCAGGATTGAAAGAGAAATTTGAATCGACTCATTGAATGTAGGCGTAAAAATACGTACAAAGTACAGCAAAGCAACAATTGTCCAGATTACAAATCCTGCAAATGCAACATATTTTAACCAGTTTAGATTGATAAGATCGATATTGGAAAACGCATTTCTGATCTTCTTATCATATTCTTTTACAATTTTAATTGTGATCAATGCATAGAACATGCCTTGTATAGGAACGAAAATATCAAAAACAGTAAACATGGGAGAATGAATACCGTTGATCATATTGTCCAAAAATTCTATTTTTTGTTCGCTGCTGTACAAATAAACAGGGATACAAAGTATATAAACGGTAACGGCAGGTAAAAAATGCAGCAAATCAAACGTCCGAAATTGAACTGCTTTTTTAGAAACAAGTTTTACATATAAATAGAAAAGTGGACCGTATAGAAGCGGAAAAGGATATGAAATACCCATGACATGCGGATATCCCCTGTATAATCCTTTTGCATAATAAACGGCAAACATCAAATCAATAGAGAGAAAGAATGTTGCAACCGCAAGAATTTTATTAGCGGCATAATTTTGCTTTCTTGTTAAAAGAACGATAGTGAGTAATATACCCTGCACTGCTGCTAATAAACATATTGTTATGACGGCTTCATCCATAATATTTTAATGCAGCTTGAATTTCTTTTAATTGTATTATTATGTAAACTACTCAGGAAAGACAAATATTACAACATCTAAAAAATTCTTGCACTCCTAATGTATCCAAAGATAGAAATTGCAAAACAATTTTCTATTAATAAAATCAATGGAGGTAATTCATGTTCACCAGTCATCTTTTTGGGCGGTAATCGCCCCTGCCAAAGAATTATTGTTATTTTTTTTTTGGTAGTATTTTGGAAGAAATATATGACATACATCGTAGGAGCACGTTGGAACGTGCCTCTACGTCTGAATGTTTTGGCAATACAGCTCTTTTATGTGTTATGTGGATTGTCGAATAATAAGTTCGGGTTTAAACAAAAGCTTCTGCGGATTTTTAAGAATTTCATTTCGCTGTATTGTCGCCATTTTATATGCCGCTTCTACTATTTCATCCATGGGCTGCTTGATCGTTGTAAGCCCCGGAGTTGAAAGATGCGCAATTGGCAAATCATCAAAACCTATAACTGCAATATCCTCGGGTACTCGAACTCCCTGCTCTTTAGCTACCAATAGGAGGCCCAGTGCACAGTTATCTGCGGCTGCGCAAAATATGGCATCAACACCTGCTGCTATTAGCTTCGGCATTACGGCGACACCGTCTTCACGAGAGTAATTTGGCGCCTCCAAGTCACATCCGAGCGGTATAGCAAGTCCGCCGTGTTTTAATGCATCCTTTAATCCCTCGAGCCGTAATCTTGCATTGTAGTTCCCGGCGTGATTTCCGCTAGCCAGAGTCTTGCCATTAACAATTGCTATTTTCTTTCTCCCTTTCGAAACGAGATGCTCTCCGGCAATACGTCCACCCATAAAGTTATCCGTACTTACGGTAGATACTCCCGGCGCTTCTTCATCCACTAATATAATTGGAATATTATTTTTCTTATAAAGCGTAACAATATCCTGATTTGGACACATAGATATGGCGATCAAAACAGTAGGCTTATTCTCTATCAATATTTTTTCCAAGTAATCAATTTGCTTATTCAATTCGCCCGATGAAGACCGGAATGAAAAATTATCCGGATTTATTAACTTTTTAAAATGGTCAAGAATAGCAATTTGAAACATCGAGCCAAAATATGGCGCTGTAACTACAATTTTCATTGGTTGGTTTGTCATTGTCTATTGTCCTCCAAAAACTAATTTATCTGCATTAAAAAATAGCGAGGCTAACGCTATACTGCAGAATATTATGATTATGAGAAATAAACTGTAGCTAATTTATTGCATTCTAATCATACTTACAAGCCTAAAATACATATATATCGCCGGCAGGCAAATAATATTTTAAGCACTCCGCCGTTTTATCCGTTTTCGGAGTTCGAAAGCAAATCCTTTGCAGATAAGGAAAAACTAAACTTTTCTTTTGAAAGGGAAATTTTATCAGGATATTGCTGGGGAAAAGGAAAAATTGTTTTACTGGTTCATGGATGGGGTTCGCGGGCAAGTCATATGTCGCTTTTGGGACGATTCCTGGCAAAGTCGGGATTCAGAGTTGTTGTATACGATGCTCCGGCACATTCTTCAACAAATAATTCATTGAAAAAGACAACATCCAACTTGTTTGAGTACTGCCGCGCAATTTCTACCGTTGCCGGTTCGGTTGGACTTTTACATGCAATCATCAGGCATTCCTTTGGAGCCGCATGCGCGGCCTTCACGGTCTCAGGTACTCCGGCCTTCAGTAGATACAAAATTCACGCAGATAAACTTATCCTTATCAACACTCCTCCTAAACTTGTAGATGTATACAAAAGTTTTTGTAGGGGAGATAGTATTGGTAAAGGAGGATTGGTTCACTTACAAAACACGCTTGAAACCGAATTTAAATTCTCTTCTAAAGATTATACTATGCAGGCTGTTCTTAAAAATATTTTCACCGATATTTTAATGATACATGATACGGAAGACGAAGAGTTCCCCGTTTCAGATATTTATGCTCTGCAAAAATCCATACCTAATAGCAAGATTTTTATTACTGAAGGATCAGGGCACCAAAAAATAATCGGGAACCTTTTGATGATGACAAGAGTGAAAGAATATCTGCTTAATAACGAGAAATAATATTCAAATCAGATTTCCTCTTTTCCCCCTTTTTAAGAATATTATCCCACATCTCTCCGGTTTTAATAAGAATAGGTTCTATAACTCATTCTGCCATATTGCTTTTTGCTTTCCGATTCTTTAAGTTTGATGCATAATTTGGTTCTTTATTCCGATACTTTAAGTAAGAGTAAAACCACAGAAATAAACACCATAATATTTAGCCGCCAAGAGAACACAATTATATTTTGGTTTCTATTGAAGATTTAGTATTTCTTTAAAAGCCTTTTCTATTTCTTCCGACTGCTAACAGCAGCGAAAGAGTGTCGTTAAAAATATATAATTAGCTATAATCAATCCATAAATCATTATAAACAATTTTTCAAGAAAGGCAGGGAATTTATGAAGGCGAGATATTTTTCGTGCATTACCATTGTGTGTATTCTTGTCCTGAGTGCCTTGATCTACACAAATGCATTTACGCAGCCTCAGCCACAACAACAACCTATGCCAAAACCGCAAGTTTCGCGGGAAGTCAAAATTGACGCCAAACAGTTTCCGATACCGCAGCCATGCAATTGTCTGGCAGATACAAAAATAGTCACCTTCTATGAAAACGAAAATATTCCAGCCGGAATGGGTATCAGCAGCGGCATATATACAAAAGTTGAGGGGTACCGCTATATCAATATCACGGTTGAATTCGATCAAATAACAGCCGTTGAAAAACCTGTATCCCTATCGGTTATGTTCGGATTCAGCAGTACTGCCGAACTTGGATCCGGAAGATATTTTAATTTTGACCAAAACTATACCGACTCTGCCGATCCGATAATAATCGCGGCAAGCGGTAAGAACTGCTGGATGGGTTCTCCGCATAATATAAGCAGATATACTTTGCGCATTCCTATAATGGGACCTTATATTCAGGTTTTCCCGTACAATCTTGAGTCGAGAGCAAGAAAGGTTACAGTTAAAGCATATCTGAGCACATAAATATTAACTTGTAGGGACACGGCATGCCGTGTCCCTTTTATATTATGTGGTAAAGCGTACCATGCCCCATTTTATGTATTAATGCATATTTAAAAAGCGCCAATTTAATCATTTCGTTTAAAACCTAAGTGACATTATATAAAAGCAAATATAGGATTGAATCTACACGTTTGGAAGAATACGATTACTCATCTCCTGGAGAATATTTTGTCACAATTTGTGCACGAGGACATAAATGCTTTTTTGGGGAAATAGATAGAGAAGAAATGCATCTAAATGAATCTGG
>CAZYAM010000021.1:0-16810 GCA_964645575.1 uncultured Ignavibacteriaceae bacterium | reverse complement strand
TAATTATTTTATATAAAAACAATCATTGTAGAGACGCGATTAATCGCGTCTCTACGGGCGGAATAACAAAAATAAATAATCCGATGCTGGCATGTGATTCATTATCAAATATTATAAGGCAATACAAAAGTCGCGTGACATACGAAATCCGTAAAATACAACCTGATTTTGCCTGGCAATCCAGATTTCACGAACACATTATACGCGATGAAAAAGATTTGAATAATACCAGGGATTACATTATGAACAATCCCATAAAATGGTGGTTTGATGAAGAAAATCCTGATAAAAAAGAAAATATATAATATAAAATTCCCGCCGCATTATCCGCAAAAGCAACTCTTGCCCTCTCACCTGCATTACCGTATATTTATAACAGCGTCATTTTTTCATTTCATTTACAGCCTAAATCGTTATTAATGACACTATTTAAAAAAACAAATACAGAATTGAATCTACTCGTTTGAAAAAATATGATTACTCATCTCCTGGAGAATATTTTGTCACAATTTGTGCACGAGGATATAAATGCTTTTTTGGGGAAATAGATAGAGAAGAAATGCATCTAAATGAATCTGGAATAATCGCTAAAAATAATTGAGAGAAAATAGGTCAACAACATTTAGACATGCAATTAGATGAATTCATCATAATGCCGAATCATATCCATGAAATAATTATTTTATATAAAAACAATCATTGTAGAGACGCGATTAATCGCGTCTCTACTGGTGGAATAACAAAAAAACATAATCCGATGCTAACACGAGATTCATTGTCATTTATTCTAAAGCAATATAAAAGCCGAGTTTCATATGAAATTCGTAAAACACAACCTGGCTTCGCATGGCAATCAAGATTTTATGAACATATTATCAAAGATGAAAAGGACCTTGATAATACACGTGATTACATCATAAACAATCCGCTAAAATGACGGTTTGACGAAGAAAATCCTGATACGAAATAATAATAATGATGAAATATATTTTAATATACCGGTAAAGTTGGAGCTGGAACCGCAAGCAAGGAGTGATATGGCTGTAGGCGAGATTGCTTATTGGCCTTCCGGAAGTGCATTTTGTATTTTCTTTGGGCCGACACCGGCAAGCAGCGGCAAGCAGCCCCGTGCGGCAAGTCCGGTTAATCCGATCGGCAAAATTACAGGCGATTCCACACAGTTGCGAACGGTAAAAGACGGGGAAAAGATTCAAATCGAGATCCGGTAGGGGCGATTTATGAATCGCCCCTGCAAATGACATAACAACAACGGAAAATAAAAAAGCAGTTAAAATTGTATCCCTACTTCTTCTCGAATACAGAATCGTCGATGCCCGTGTTTACTTGATAATCCGAATATAGAATTGTAACCGAACCATTTCGCGGCATCGTACGCTGCATGTGGCCGAACTTACCTGCTTGTTGTGAACTTAAATCATCGGGAGTTTTATCCCTCTCCGCCGCCGAGCCCAGAGAAAAAATAATCTTCACGGGCAGCCAGAATTTTTTCTGCACCAGCCCGTAGGTGAAAACCATGGAAAGTGTTCTGCCTTCGTACGGAATTGTCTCGATTTTGGCGATTGTCCAGTTCGCTGATTCTATCCAAATATACATTTGCCTGAGTTTCGTCTTCGTTTCTTTCGCAGCAAGCTGAAGCTTATAGAGCATTTTACCTTCGAGCCCTTCCGTCTGCACCAGCGATGCATCGTACCGTTCGGATAACACAGCAGGATTGAGCGCAATACCATCGCGCGGCACAAATAAAAATCCCTGCGAATCAAAATGAATTTTATCAGGCTTTTTAAAATACATCGTTGCATGCATATTAGGAACCTGCACTTGTTCCATCCTGACTTCAGCATCGATTGTTACGATAAAATCCCGGACATCTGCGAATCCATCCGCAACTTTCGCAAGAAGAGTATCCGTATCCGACACCGCTGAAAGATTTTTTGCATATGCAGGATCGATAACCAACATAAAGAGAAATATTATTACCGCAGCAGCTTTTCTCATATATTCACTTCCTCTTTTAAGTATTCCGATTTTACAAGTTTATTATAGAGCATCATCAGCAGTGCACCGAGCATGCCGATACCTATCAGCACGTACCACACCATCTCAGGTTTACCGCTTGTTTTTGATGTCTGATAAAGCCATCCGCCGATTGGATCGCCTACAAATCTAGCTATCGCAATCGGTAAAAATGCATATCCCTGAAACAATCCCTGTTGGCCAGGCGGCGCAATTTCCGAAATATACTCGTAATACCGCGGTGCCTGAATCATTTCGCCTATTGCAAATGCAACAATACCCGCCGCTATTGTGGGAATGCTCGGATAAATACCGATGATAAGCCAGATCAAGCTGGAAATAGCAAATCCAAGTACGATTGCCGTGCGGGTCGGAATATTTTTCGTTAGGCGATTAAGCGGAATTTGAAAAAGAATTATTGCGCCCGCGCCCGCCCATGATTGAAGAATTTCATACGGCGCATTTACATCGATATAATCGGTGACGTAATACGGGACGATGATGAACTCCTGCCAGAATATAATCCAGTAAAGAGAATAAATCAGCAGAAAAATCATAAATTTGAAATTTGCCAGTACGACAAACAGGTTGGCGATCTTTTTTCCAAGAGATTCTACGACCTCCGTGCGTGTGCTTTTCACCTCTTTATAAAGTATCAGATTGACAATAAGCATCGCAAGACAGCTGATCGACGATACCAAATAAACAGATTCATTTCCAAAACTATTGCGCACAAAATAGGCGATCGTCGGTCCCAGCAATGCACCTACATTAACCAGCCAGTAGTATACGGCAAATCCCAGCGACTTTGTCTCCTCTTTCGAAGTCACTGCTACCGTCCCGAGCACAGAAGGTTTGATAAACGAGCCGCCGAATGCCGTCAGCACAAGGAAAACCAGGAGCAGCCAGTAGAGATTGAAATTATCATAGGCACCGGCAAATGCACTCATTCCCACAGAACCGATTAAGAAATAACCGAGGGCTAAAATTGAAAAGGCAATATTGAATGCACGGCGAAATCCCCACTTATCTGCGAGAGTACCTCCGAGGATAGGCAGCAGATAAATCAATCCTCCGAATATTCCGGAAAGCTGTCCCGCTTCCGTCTCAGAAAATCCAAGCTTGTTGCGCAGATAGATCATGAACACAATCTGCTGGCCGTAATATGCCAGGCGCTCGAACAATTCCATCCCGTTGGCAACCCAGAAAGTCGGATGAAAACTGCTGCGGATGCTTTCCAGTCTTGCTCGAATATTCACGCGTGCTTTTTTCTGAAAATTATTCTTTAGAGATAAACGTCAGGCCGAATTTAATCCTGCTTCTTTAACGATGACCGGTGTGATGCTTTCCCACATTACCGGCATGATATGAATACCGCGGACGCCTTTTATTTTCCGGAGTGTTTGAATCATCTCTACCGCAATTTTGACTCCTTCTTCTTTGGGGTCAAGAGCTTTTTCCAGCCGGCTGATATATTCATCATTTATTTTTACGCCGGGGACTTCTTTCTTCATGTGATATAAGGCTTTCACAGATTTCACCGGCATTACACCCGCAAGAATTGCGCATTTTTCATGCAGCTCTAACTCGACAACTTTTTCCATCCATTTGTTAAAAATATTCATGTCAAATACCGGCTGAGTCTGGATGAAACACGCCCCTGCCTGCACTTTTTTATACAGGCGGATGATCCGCATTTCGAGAGGTTCGGCGAACGGATTTGCAGCAGCACCGATGACAAAACCGGGTGTTTTTTTCATCTCCTGTTCGGAAAGCAAAAAACCGCTGTTCATCCTGGCGGCTGTCGCAACGAGCTGGATCGAATCCAAATCGAATACTCCTTTTGCTTCCGGCTGGTCGCCGAATTTCTGGTAATCCCCGGTAAGACAAAGTAAGTTATGAATACCAAGCGCAGCAGCACCTAATAAATCGCTTTGTATCGCCAGTCTGTTGCGGTCGCGGCAGGTCATTTGTATAATCGGTTCGATGCCTTCATCCAGCAGGATCTTTGCCGAAGCTATGCTCGATAAACGGACAACTGCAGTCTGGTTATCCGTAATATTCACTGCATCCACGATGTCTTTGAAGTACTTTGATTTTTCTCTTAAAACATCTCCGTCGCAGCTTTTTGGAGGCCCCATTTCGCCGCAAACGATAAATTTACCTGTTTCAATCTTTTCTTTGAGCGTCATTAGAGAGAATTTCCTTTACCTTTTGCTTGTCGCCGCGGACGAACCAAATCGGCGCTGCTATTCTTTTCATAAACACATTAAGCCAGGCTGATGTCCCTTCTAAATTCCAGTTATGGATATTATTGAGTTTATAAAGCAAGCTTAAGCGGCCGAATAATTTTGAGCGTTTATGAATTTTATACCACACACATTTTCGTTCCGGATATACTTCACACTGCCCTCCTTCACCGGTACCTCCGCACGGCCCGTTACGCAGACGTTTGGGGCATCGCTGACTGCAGACAAAGCCTGTAGAAGAAAGAATGCATTCGCCGCATCTCTGACAGCCAAAAACGGGTACTTTAACAACATCTTCAAAAAGAAGTAAAACATGCGAGACTTTTCTTTCGCCCGGTGTTATCGGTTTTCCTGTTGTAACAAATTTAATTGGCATTTTATCTGACGCTCATTTCTTACGGATTGTCTTCTAAGAATAGAAACTCATCACTCTCATAATTGCATCGTAGCCTTCCAATTGAAGCACATCTTTTAAGCATTGCATAGCAGGATGGTCTTCCGGCAGGAGTGAATAATTACGTTTAACAGAACCGATGATTGTATTAAATCCCATCGGCATTGCCATCGTTAAAAAAGCGCTCTCTAACGGTCCCTTTACCGGCGATCCGTCTGCCCGTTTGGAAGGAAGCATAACGGTAAAATTGCTTAATCCAACCGACATATTCACGTTTTTAAGATCTTGATCTTCGTGAATTAGTTTAATTGAGTTGATCAACCGTTTAAAATTTCCCTCTGAATCGCTTCCGATCGGTACAATGCCGGGGTCAAGAATAATTTCATTGTTCGTCACACCGTTCATGCGTTCGCGGGCAATTTTCATCATTACCTGTGCCGTTGCATGCGTTTCTTCTGCGGTCCTGTTCATTTTTAAATCGCCGCTCTGATCCGAACCCTCTGTTACCAGAAGAATCGGAATAAACGGCTGTTTTTTATAAATATCGAACATTTGAAGCCGCGCTTGAGAGATAGAATTCAGGATCGGTTTTTTATTCTCTGCACGCTGGGGATTGTATGCTTCAAGTCCTGCGGCGGCAATTTCAGGATCAGGCGTGTCAATCGACAGCGGAAAAGTAATACGTTCTTGAATTTTTTTTACAATATCCGCCATGAATCCGGGAGAATGCAGCCCTACATTCACATCAATATAGGCGGCTCCGCTTTCTGCCTGCGATTTTGCCAATTCGACGATGCCGGCAATATCATTCTTTTCGAATAACGCATGAGTAGGAGGAACCGAATCGTTGATTGATTCGCCTATTATCGTCAGTCCTGCAATGCCCATAAAATAACCTTTTCGATTAATTTGTTTTTATTGTATATATAAAAGTAAGAAAATTTAATCAGATATGCATTGAAAATTCCGTTCGGTAAACGGATAATTTACCGGCTGTCATACATTCTCGTATTAATTACTGAAACGGCCGGCAAAAGAAATCGAATGATCAGGACAAAATGTCTTTTTTCACAAACACCGCCCATGCGCTCAGCACGCATGCAAGCGACCATGTTCCCATAAAGAGAATACCTGTTCTAATATGATCCCACTGAATCGGATCCTGAAACATTTTCTGCCACATATCTATATATTTTGTAAAAAGGAATCTTTTAGGGATTTCGAACAGCTCCACAGGAATGACACTGATAATGGTAAATACAATCAGAACTCCCATAGTTGCAACAATAGGCCCAATAGCATTCTCTACAAACGACGAGAAGAAAAACGCCAGCGATGCAATCGTAATCATCGTCCAGGCGGCAAGAAGATATGCAATCAGGAAACGCCAGGCCACATCAGCTTCCGGCAGAATAAGAACACCCCGCAGAATAATAATCAAATCTCCCCGCCCGAGAAGAATGATTGCCAATCCGATGCTTAATACTGCGAGAAAGAAAACGAAAAGGATCGTGTAAATAAGAGTTGTGATGTACTTAGCTATAAAAATGCGCGTACGCGAGACTGGCCGAATAAGAATCAGGCGATATGTACCCGCTGTAGCTTCCCCGGCAAGCTGATCACCTGCAACGAACGAGATAAGAAGCGGAATGTGGAACCAGAGACTGTTCATAATTTGATAGGCAACAAACCATCCGTTAAACAGATTACCGAAGAAAAGGAAGTCCTTTGATAATCCGCGCATTGCTATCGTTAAGAATCGACCGCCTTCCAGCTTCATTGCTACTTCAATCAACGGCACGATCAGAAGAACAATTCCAAAACCTAAATAGGTTCGTTTCTTCAGAAAAAGTTTAACAAGTTCGCTGTACACTAACCGGTTCATATGCGTCTTATACTGCATTTTCAGTCATTGACAGAAAAAGATTTTCCAATGAACGCCGGGGAATCAGCGCTTTCACCTGAACACCGGCTCCGACAAGTGATCTGTTTAATTCAGGGATAAATGCAAAATCCATAATTACTTCAAACTTGCCTTCTTTCTCCGTAATACCTTTTAGAATCTTCTTTCTACGTTTCAGGATAGAGAGCACTTTTTGCCGGGGCTCTGCTTGAAGAATCACGCACTTATCTCCTTCATTCAACAATGCATTTACATCTCCCTGAACAGCCAGTTCACCTTTATGAATAATAGCCATACGGTTTGCGACCATTTCAATTTCGTTCAGTAAATGAGAAGAAAGAATTATTGTTTTCTTCCGGTCGCGGGAAAGATGTATAATAAGATCGCGCACTTCTTTCATGCCCTGGGGATCGAGCCCGTTGGTCGGTTCATCAAGGATAACCAGTTCAGGATCGGAGACTAATGCCTGTGCAATGCCAAGCCGCTGCTTCATTCCGTGCGAATATGTCTTGACCCTATCGCCCGCCCTGTCACTTAAACCGACAAGATCAAGCACTTCGGATATCCTTTTATGATTCACACCATTTGAAAGCATACCGATAATTTCAAGATTTTTATATGCAGAGAGGTATTGATAGAAATCCGGTTTCTCGACAATTCCTCCGACACGGCGCAGCGCTTCCGACCGGTAAGTTTTGAGTCGATGGCCGAAAATTTCAGTTTCCCCTTCCGTCGGTTTGATGAGAGAGAGAATCATACGAATAGTCGTACTTTTTCCCGCACCGTTTGGTCCTAAAAAACCAAAGACATCACCGCGGCAGACTTCAAGATTCAGGTTTTTGACAGCCCAGCGCTTGCCGTATCTTTTCCCGAGCTGTCTTGTTTGAAGTATCGTTTCTGTCATAATAAATACTCTGTAAAAATACTCCTGCCAATATACCAATGCCTTCGTTCTCGTTCAACTGAAAACAAACAGCATCTTATGTAAAAATTTATTTGGAGAAAAGCGTCGGAATCTGTATCTTATAAAAGTAATTATTAATACACTCTTAAAGTAAAAACAATGAAGAATTCATATAATGTTGCAGTTGCGGGTGCCACCGGCTTAGTCGGCCGAACCATGATTAAAGTTTTGGAAGAACTTGATTTTCCTGTTAAAGAACTTATCCCGCTTGCTTCTTCGCGTTCAGCGGGGACAGAAATTCAGTTTAAGGGAAAATCCGTAAAAGTAAAAACACTTACAGCTGATAGCTTTGCAGGTGTGGATTATGCACTTTTCTCGGCAGGCGGAAGTATAAGCAAAGAATACGGGCCGAAAGCAGTACTGCAGGGTGCTACTGTCATAGACAACAGCAGCGCTTTCCGGATGGACCCGGACGTGCCGCTCGTCGTGCCGGAAGTGAATCCAAAAGATGCTTTCAAGCATCATGGTATAATTGCCAATCCGAATTGCTCTACAATACAGATGGTAATGGTACTAAAACCCCTGCACGATGCATTCAGGATAAAACGCGTAGTAGTCTCTACGTACCAATCAGTCACGGGCGCAGGCAAAAAAGGTGCCGATCAGCTCGAAGATGAAATTGCCAGGCAGCCGCTGCGTGAAAAGAAATTTCCGCATCCGATTGCATACAACGTACTACCGCATATCGATGTTTTTCTCCCGGACGGGTACACAAATGAAGAACGCAAAATGACGGATGAAACAAAAAAAATTATGGGCGCAGATATTCCGGTTACGGCTACAACAGTACGCGTACCGGTTATCGGCGGGCACAGTGAAGCAGTTAACATTGAGTTCGAACGCCCCTGCCCGGTTGAAGAAGCGCGTGCATTATTAAAAACTGCGCCTGGAATCATTGTTCAGGACGATCCGGAATCGAATATTTATCCGCTGCCAATACACGCGTATGGAAAAAACGACGTGTTTGTAGGCCGGATCCGGAAAGACTTCACCATTCCCAGCGGAATCAACCTCTGGATAGTATCGGACAATGTACGCAAAGGTGCGGCTACAAATGCAGTGCAAATCGCACAGCTGCTCATATCACAAAAATAGCTGGAAACCGGAAAAATCTTAAATTATTATATTCAAAAATAAACAATATCAGTTGACTTCCAATAACAGAATCTCCGTTTTTAGACGTTGTAATTTATCCTGCTTTTCGGGATTTAATAATTGAATTTTGCGATTTTGGATTTAAGAAAGCGGGTTAATAGAGGATTCTAAAAATGATCGTTATGAAATTCGGCGGCACTTCCGTTGAAGATGCCAAATCGATGCAAACCGTTATCAAGATTGTTCAGAAAGAGCAATCTCGTCAGCCTGTTGTTGTTCTCTCTGCTATTTCAAGTGCGACCAACACGCTCCTTAAAACCGCTCGCACTGCACAGGAAGGAAATCTTAATGATGCAATCCTTCTTTTGAACGGTTTACTTGACCGGCATGTAACGGTAATGGAGAACTTGATTGACGACCGCCCTACAGTCCAGCGGCTAATCGCGTCATTCAAACCGCAATTTGAAGAACTGCGCAATTTATGCCATGGTATTGCTATTCTTGGAGAATTAACGAATCGTTCACTTGATGCAATTGCATCGATGGGCGAGCTCCTTTCTTCACAGATTCTCAGCGAAGCAATGTGTATTCGGGGCATTCCTGCAAAATGGATCGACGCCCGGACATTCATGATTACCGACAACGAATTTGTCTCTGCGGCACCACAGTTCGATATAATTGATGCAAAAGTGAAGGAAATTCTCGCACCATTGGTGTCGTCTAAAACTATTATTGTCACACAGGGATTTATCGGATCGAATACCAATGGAATTACAACAACACTTGGGCGTGGAGGCGGGGATTATTCCGCCTCAATAATCGGTGCAGCATTGGACGCTGAAGAAATTCAGATCTGGACGGACGTCGACGGAATACTTACGGCGGATCCGCGCATCGCGCCTTCGGCGCAAAAACTGCGAATTATTTCATTTCGGGAAGCTGCAGAGCTCGCATATTTCGGAGCGAAAGTACTGCATCCTAGCACAATCTTCCCTGCTGTTAAAAAGGACATTCCGGTCGTTGTATTAAATTCAAAACGCCTGGAAAATACAGGTACACGCATCGTTTCACGTCCGCCGAAAACAAATATTCCGGTAAAATCCATCGCCTGCAAACGCGGCATTACAGTCGTTAATGTTCAATCACTGCGGATGCTGATGGCTTACGGTTTCCTGGAATCGATCTTTTCCGTATTCAATAAGTATGAAACATCCGTCGATCTTGTCAGTACTTCGGAAGTTGCCGTTTCGCTTACGATCGATAATACGTCGACACTCGATAAAATAATAGAAGAACTCTCAACATTCGCGGAAGTCTCCATTCTAAAGAAACAGGGAATAATTTGCATTGTTGGCGATCAAATGCGGTCGACTGCCGGTGTTGCCAATCAGATCTTCCACGCTTTGCGGGAAATCAACTTAGTAATGATTACTCAAGGAGCATCGGAAATCAATATGAGCATAGTAATCGAAGAATCGCAAATCGACAAAGCCGTGCAAAGTCTTCATCAGCATTTCTTCGAAACTATTCCCGCTACAGATATTTTTGAACCAGTCGGAGGCAAGTAATTAAAATGCATATAGCTCTTATAGGTTATGGAAAAATGGGAAAAGAAATCGAGCGCCTGGCGCTCGAACGGGCATGGAATATCAATCTACGTATCGATATCGATACACCGCCGGTTACATCTGCCCAGCGCAACAATATCGACGTTGCTATTCATTACGCTCAGGCCGGAAGCATTGTCGACGACCTTACTCCTTGGATAGAAGCTCATAAACCAATTGTTGTTGGAACAACCGGCTGGCTCGAGCAAATACCGAAAATAGAAACACTCGTTAAGAAAAACGATGTCGGATTGATTTACGCATCCAACTTTTCTCTGGGTGTCAATATCTTCTTTCATCTCGTACATGCTGCGGCTCAGATGATGAACAGGTTTTCGGATTATGATGCGTTTATTCAAGAGATACACCACAAGGACAAACTCGACAGCCCGAGCGGAACGGCATTGACGATGGGACAAATCGTTTTAAAAAATCTGAGCCGGAAAAAAGAACTGCTGAACGAGACATCACATGGGAAAATTCGCCCGGAGCAGCTTCATGTTTCATCGATTCGCAGCGGTTCTGTCGTCGGCACACACGTTCTCTCATTCGATTCGGAGGCAGATACGATTGAAGTGAAGCACACGGCAAAGAACCGTTCCGGCCTTGCACTTGGGACATTGCTTGCAGCGGAGTGGATTATAGGAAAGAAGGGATTATTTACAATGAACGATCTGTTTCAAGATCTTTTCAAACAAGGAGACCGTTAGGTCATGACAGCACAGACAAAATTTCAAGGGACAGCAACAGCTATCGTTACACCGTTTAAAAAAGACGGCTCAATAGATGAAGCGGCATTAAGACGCTTCGTTGATTTTCAGATCAGCGGGGGTGTTGAAGCATTGGTGCCCGTCGGGACGACAGGTGAAAATCCGACACTTAGCGCCGAAGAGCAAAAACGTGTTATTGAAATCGTAATAGAACAGACGAATAAAAGGGTCAAGATTTTTGCCGGAGCCGGAAGCAATAACACTACAGAAGTTATAGAAAAAGCAAAATTTGTCAAAAGCGCCGGTGCAGACGCAGCATTGGTGGTCGGCCCTTACTATAACAAACCGACGCAGAACGGATACTTCCAGCATTTTAGCGCAATTGCCGATGCCGTGGACATTCCGCTAATTATTTATAATGTACCGAGCAGGACCGGCGGAAACATAGAAGCTGCAACACTGCTCAGAATGGCAGAAGAAATACCGAATGTAACGATGGTTAAAGAAGCCTCAGGCAACATGGCGCAGATCATGGAAATAGCCCGCAACAAACCAAAAAATTTCTCGCTGCTGTCGGGCGACGATTCGCTTGCATATTCAATAATAGCGCTTGGAGGCGACGGAAGTATTTCGGTCGTTTCAAATGAAGTGCCGAAGGAATTCTCGAATCTTCTAAGACTTTGCCTGGCCGGCAATTGGACGGAAGCCCTCCAGCTTCAATTTAAACTTCTTCCGCTCATGAATATCAATTTTATTGAATCAAGCCCGATTCCCGTAAAAACTGCACTGGCAATGATGGGAATGATTGACGAAACCGTACGCCTGCCTTTGGTACATATAACAGAGCCAAGCAGGGTAAAGCTTAAAAAAGTGCTGGATGACTTGAAATTATTGTAACCATTTAAAGCAGTGTTTTATGGATATAGGAAAATACTGCTTGGTATTGTCGAATATCTTCTGTATCTTATTATTGTCAAATAACAGTACACCGTTATGGCTCCCTCGGGAGACCTTTTCTGTATAGTAAGTCCTGTTACAAGTCGTCTGCTGGTGGTTTGCTTCAATCTTTGAACGCCTCCATAAAGATGTTACCGACTTAGTTGGGCCGTATCAATTCAGTAAAAGTGTTTTTGAGTAGAGTACGGCGTACACCCTGCCGGCGGTCAGCCGGTTTTACAATCTTTATGAAAGGATTTGTTCCATGGAAAAAGGAACAGTCAAATGGTTCAATGGAGCCAAAGGTTTTGGTTTCATTTCACGTCAAAGCGGCGAAGATGTATTCGTCCACTTCAAAGCAATAACCAGCAATGGCTACAAGACGCTCAACGAGGGCGACAAAGTAGAATTTGAAGTTCAGCAGGGACCGAAAGGCCTCCAGGCTGCAAACGTTTCCGTGATTTCCTAAAAGAAATTACACAGCGTTTTTTAAAAAACCCCGTCCGATCGACGGGGTTTTTTGTTTGTACTATGTTGCTCAGAATCAATAAGTTGGACTTTTAGACTATTAACTCATCGACTCAAAGACTCATCGGCTCAAAGGCTCACTTGCCCGCCATCTTGTTGGGCGGGCAGACTCATTGACTATACTTTCATTCCTTCCAATAAAGGAATTCCTTTACATCCGCAATTTGCGTTGGATCCGCGCCGCGCCGTCCGCCGAATACAAATTTGTTCTGCTCGTTCTTGTATTTCTCGCGCACCCGCTGTGCCTGCGTCATGGATTTCTTCCTGTCCGGTATCTTTTTGAGAGATTTACTTAGCAGGTCAAACAAAGCACTCTTTGAAATTCTTCGATTGGATTGCTGCGCGCCTTTCATACCGATTGTTTCTTTGAGGACCTCAAGTCCTAATAACTCATACGCCTGTTCAACCGAATCGAATTTTGTTACCGCAACCTGAAAAGCTTCAGCAGCATCTTCCGGTGAGCCGGCTAAATACCGTGCAAGTCCAAAATTCAAATACACGCCGCCTTCTTCTTTATTTATTGCCAGGCTCTTCTGATAATGCTCCTGCGCTTTATCAATCTCATTTTTCAGTAAATAAGCATTCCCCAGTGTATTCTCTGCCTGCCAGGTACTCACACCAGCCAGCGTAGCAATTGCAGCATCATAATTCTCTGCCTGCGCCTGAATAATCGCCGATTTATTTTTTGCTTCGGGAGTATCCTGGTCGGTAAGTTCTGCAAGCGCCGAACCGGTAATCTGACTCTGGTGATACAGATAATCGGTAAAATCCTGAGAAGCATACAACGCAATTTTTTCTGCAGGCGGTGTCTCTACTGCCTTTGACGGCAATGAAAGATTCGCTGCAGGAAATGCCGCCATTGCTTTACGCGTATCTATCACTTCAATCTTTTTTCCACTGCCTGTATACTCGTAATACTCTTCCGCTCCCTTTATCCATGCAGCCATAAAGGGCTGGTCGATCATAGTTGCTTCAAGCGGAATCCATACTTTTCCTTCATCAACTATATACTCCTTGCCATTCTTGCTTACCATATACCCGTTTTTCGGCAGCACATCGGTATCGAACATAAGATAAATATGATCTTCGGTTGCGAGGAACTTCGTCTTAACGCCGAGATTTTCAAGACACGATGCCATCACTACGGAAGTTGCGCTGCAGTTGCCTGTCCGCGATGCCAGTGTTTCTACGGGATACGCAACAAGGTCGAGTATATCCTGTTCCGATGGTTTCCATGGACTGGAGATATAACTGTATCCATTCGCCCTGACCGCATTCCATACAGCCAGTGCATACACTACATTTCGCGGAAGTTTTGCATTCAAGCTGTCGTTATTCTTGACACTGCCGACCACATACCTTGAGAAATTCACCACTGCTTCATCCGTGGGCGTAACAAATGCACCGACAGATTCGCCGCGCTTCCAGTTGATTGTATTGCGGCTGTAAAGTGTTACAGGCTTGGTAAGACTTCGTGTCTGAGGCTGGCCATTATATAAATAACTCAGCTCGACTTTTGCCTGTGCGGCAGCGTTTGCACTGAGCGCAAAAAGCTGCTTGGCATCGAGAGTGGCCGAAAGATTGAACGTTTGTTTCTTCCCTGCATCGATTTGCGATACAATTTGCTCCGACGGCAGTTTCATGTAATCCGGGATAAAAATAGATACTTTAACATTACGTATTTCAGATTTAGCCGAGTTTTCAACCTCGATTTTCGCAAGCGGATTGTATGCGTAATAATTGACCTGCGACGGGAAAATATTTTCAATCATAAACTCCGTAATATCAAGCGGACTCGTTACAGCTACAGTTCCCTTTGCCCTTTCGGCAAAGTCCGGCGTGCTGATATCGAGCCGTGTTCCGGTAAATGCGACTACAACGACATCCGGGCGTTTTGTGAATTCTTCGCGCAGATTATCAATCGTACCGTTAATCGTTGCTTCAAAAACCGACGATTCTTTTTCATAATACCGTAATTTCATCTGTTCGATCATTGTAATTTCGTGCGGCAGGTTCCGTTCATATTGAGCGACCGTTTTCTGATCAAATCCAATGAATGCAAGCTGCACAATTTTCGATCCCGATGCTTCTTCAAGCATCTTCATGCGTGTCTTTACATAAACATCAGCCGCAAGCGCTTCACCAAGTGCGGTCATTGTGAGATTCGCTGCTGAGTTCGTTCCGCCGGCAGATTTTTTTGTCGTCTTCGACGATACGGCAATGAGCTCGCCCGTATCTGTAATAATGACTTTACAACTGCCTTTTGCTGCATACTCGATATTTTTGACACCGTAAAACTCTTTTTCTGCGTTAAGATTTCCTTCTGCATTTCCGACAATAATTAATTCAGCGCCATAGCGCAAACCGATTTCCTTCGCACGGGCAGGATTGCCCTCGGCAATTGCGATATCACGCATCCGGACATTTTCAAACTGGCCTTTATCTACCAGCCGAAAACCTTTTTCAAGGAGTACTTCTTCGATTTTCGATGCAACAAGACGTGTATCCACAGCCGCACCGTCAATTTTTTCATCAAGAATCACCATGATGCGCGGCCATTCCCGCTTATCCTGGCTTGTCGATATAACTAATGGAAGAATGAGCATCGCTCCAAGAAATATTGTTCTGATTATTTTCATTACTCCTTCTCCTTAATATGTAATTCTTATTTCATAAGAATCATTTTCTTAATTTCCTTGAACGTTTTATTGCTGCCTGTAACCGAAAGCTGATAGAAATAAATACCGGAGCTTTGATCCATGCCGTTGAACTTAGTTTCGTAATATCCTGCTGTCTTCTGTTCGTTCACTAAGGTAGCTATCTCCTGTCCGAGCACATTGAAGATCTTCAGCGTGACCGTATATGATTCAGATGCATCGGGTATGCTGTACCGAATAACCGTTTCCGGATTGAAAGGATTCGGATAATTCGCATATAGCTTAATACTGGATGGTGTTAATGCCACGCCGGCATTATTTCCTTCAACAAATAACTTCTTACCGACGACCACACGGAAGTTACGCACACCGCGGCCGGAATTAATCTCCAGCGATTTAGTCTCTTTGAGTTTGTACGCCGTCTTCTGATCAATATCGATCAGGTATGCTTCGAATGCAGGATTAGGCAGGTTAAAATTATCACTCCATTGCAGTTTTACCCTCGCACCTGCATCACCAGTGACCACTTTCATTTCCCAAACACTGCCTTCATCATTTAACGGGCGTATATCGCGCATCATTGCACCATCGATATTCTTAAAATACACTGCTACATTTTTATCACCGACTATAGGCGGAATGTACGAATCGTACGGATCATCGCCTTCACTGGCTCCCTGTGCCATTCCAATCGAACTCCCTTCGCAGCGCATTCCGATTTCAGAACGATATGCATTTATTGCCAGAGTCCAATCTGCAGCGGTCGTTTTTGCAATTTGCCGTATAGATGTTTTGGGCAATCCGCTTCGTTGGCCGGCCGATGGGAATCTTAATGTACCGGCACTGTTCACAAATAATGCTACACCTGACCATGGTTTTATCGTATTTATAGATACACGCGCTGTATCCCACCCGCCGACCGGACCGGCACCGCTGTAAAACGCAAACTGGCGTAATGGTGCAATCAATGACGGGGCGGCAGCAGTATAAAATTCGAGACTATCAATCGGATATGGATTTATAAATGGATTCCCGATGAGGTTCCATCCGTTCTGCAGTGTAATACCGTTGTTATACAGAATATCCGAGCGGACTATACTCTCTCCCTGAACTACTATCTGCGACCCCTGATCTTTTACGATGAAGAAAAATGCCGCACCGGGGGTAATTACATCTTTCGTACTGAATTGATCATAATCCTCATATTGGCTGTTGACATACTGCTGGAAACGCCACCGTGCATAGGCAACATTATTTTCTAAATGATCCCCGAAATTACTTAAGAGTTTCTCAGGCTGCTTATTCGAAAGATCATACGGTACGGAGATCATCCGATACGCAGTTGTTTTATTGTCCAACTCTGAGGCTGCCGGCATTGTAAACGACTGATCAGTCGCCTGAGGCCCTAATTGCACATCGATCGAAGCATATGGAGACCACGCAACATTTCCTGAATTATCCCATGCGCCTACACGGTAATTCACGCCGATAGGTTTGTTATTGTATACGAATACACCCACAGGTATTTGATAATTGATCACATCTGCATTTACATGCGGCGAGTACGACCAGGTCTGTTCCGATGTATTCCGATAAGCAACCTGCATCTGATATATTCCCGATTCTCCATCTGTTGCTGTTGCATGTACTTCCGGTGCCGAAGTTACCTGACCGCTTGCCGATACTAGTACCGGTGTGCCGGTTGGCGCATTGAGAGTGATTGTTGGCGGTGT
>CAZYAM010000020.1:29265-35264 GCA_964645575.1 uncultured Ignavibacteriaceae bacterium | reverse complement strand
AATAACAATCTATGTCAGGTTCTCTCCAACTGCTGTGCAGAGTTATACCGGCAATATAACTTGCACGGGCGGCAGCGCAGCAATAAAAAATGTCGCAGTATCCGGGACAGGCATTTCCTCTACAACACCGACAATTACGGTAAATCCGGCATCTTTATCATTCGGAAATGTTATTGTTCATACAAACTCAAGTGTACTTTCTTATGCATTAACAGGTTTGAACCTGACGCCTTCAACCGATTCACTAACCATTACAGCACCGGCGGGATTTACGATATCCACTGTCAGCGGCTCGGGTTTCGCTTCATCAAAGAAAATCGCATATACAGGTGGAATACTTTCGGCAACAACAATCTATGCCAAGTTCTCTCCAACATCTGTACAAAGCTATGGTGGAAATATTACAAATGCTGGAGGCGGTGCAACAACACAGAATGTTGCATTGATTGGAACAGGTATCTCTGCACCAACACCCATTCTAACTGTAAATCCTACAGCTTTATCGTTTGGAGATGTTACAATCAATACGATATCAAGTGAGCGAGCATATACGTTAGCAGGACTAAACCTAACGCCTGCAGCTGATTCACTAACTATTACAGCACCTACGGGATTTACTCTATCCACCGTCAGCGGCTCTGGTTTTTCTTCATCAAAGAGAATCACATATACAGGCGGAATACTTTCGGCAAAAACAATCTATGTCAGGTTCTCTCCGGCAGCAATGCAGAGTTATACCGGCATTATTACAAGTGTAGGCGGGGGAGCGGCAACAAAAAACGTTGCCGTGACTGGGTCGGGCGTGTCTGCGCTAACACCCACATTAACGATTAATACATCATCATTATCATTCGGGGATGTTATTATCAACACAATATCGAGCGAGCAAGCATATATATTGACTGGAATAAGTCTAACTCCCGCCGCTGATTCACTGACTATCACAGCTCCAACAGGATTTACCATATCGACTGCTAGCGGCTCAGGTTTTGCTCCATCTAAAAAAATCGCGTATACAGGCGGGATACTTTCGGCAAAAATAATCTTCGTGAAATTTTCTCCGACAGCTGTGCAGGGCTATACGGGCAATATCACAAGCGCAGGAGGAGGAGCAGCAATAAAGAATGTAACGGTAACCGGCTCTGGAATCAACAGCCCTTCACCGGCCATCATTGTTAATCCCGGATCAATTGCATTTAGTACTGTTCGCATCAATACGATATCAAGCGAACAAACATATTCAGTGCAAGGTTCATATTTATCGCCTGAAAGCGGTAATATTACTATTACTGCACCAGCCGGGTATCAAGTGTCGATCACAAGCGGTTCTGGATTTAGCACATCAATAAACGTTTCATATACAGGCAGTACGCTGGCTTCAACAAATATTTATGTCAGGTTCTCTCCTTCAGCAATACAGAGCTATAGCGGCAATATTACAAACGCAGGAGCAGGAGCACCAGCACAGAATATTGCTGTAAGTGGAACAGGTATTCCTGTCACATCAGCTGCACTTACTGTAAATCCGACATCTTTGTCATTCGGAGATGTTATTATGAATACGACATCCGGCGAGTTGGCATACGCATTAACAGGAATAAATTTATATCCTGCAAGTGATTCACTTACCATTACAGCCCCATCAGGATATACCATATCCACAGTGAGTGGTTCAGGTTTTGCATCGTCAAAAAAAATAGCATATGTAAGCGGGATGCTTCAGCCTATTCCGAAGATTATCTATGTGAGATTTTCTCCAACTGCGGTAAGGTCATATTCGGATTCTATCATAAATATTGGAGGTAGTGCAGAAATAATGAATGTGCATGTAAGTGGAAATGGATTATCGAACCTGCCTGCACCCACCGGAACGCTCATGGCATCATCTGATACAGTCCAAACACGAGGAGGTTCTGTTACACTCACATGGACTTCTACAAATGCTTCATATGTTTCTTTGAATAATGGTATTGGAGAGGTTGCTGCGAATGGATCTATTACCAGAGCTATAAGATCTACGACTCGATTTATTTTAAAATTGTCCAATACTACCGGAAGCACTTCTTACGTAAAAACTGTCTATGTAAAACCGCGGAAACTGTCTCATAATAAAGCGCTCAATATGCCAAGTACTGCTTCTAGTATTGAACTGACGGGATCTGAACCATACAAAGCAAATGACGGAAATATATACACTCGCTGGAGTTCTGCATATGTAGATAACCAATGGTGGCAGGTAGATCTTCAGGATATAACAACTATCGAAGATATCTCTCTCGTATGGGATGAATCGTACGCTTCTCAATTTACGATTAGTACATCTCTGGATGGTCTATTCTTTACTGATGTAGCTACGGGATATGCTTCCGGCGCAGATACTACGGAATTGAATTTTGATCCCATTAATACACGGTATGTACGTTTAACAGGCATCCAGCGCGGCACTCAATACGGCATATCATTGTTCGAACTCGGTGTTTTTGAATCATTAACTGCATCTGAGGAACCGGCCGTGGAATCAGCCATAGAATCAACTGTCGAAGTACCCCGGGGCTTCTCGCTGGAACAAAATTTTCCCAATCCGTTTAATCCTTCTACACAGATCGGCTACAAATTAAGCACAGCCACTGAAGTGCAGTTGGCTGTCTATAACATCTTAGGTAAAGAGGTCGTAAAACTTGTAGATCAATTACAACATGCGGGACATCACACTGTAACCTTTAATGCGAAAAATCTTGCAAGTGGAATATATTATGCAAGATTAATAGCTGAGGGAAAAGTACAAATTCGAAAAATGGTGTTATTAAAATAAAATTTCAAAATATAGATATGCTATAAAGGAACATTTTTTCTTCAATAAGTTTCCTTCCATACTCCAATCCTTTCACAAAGGCCAGGTTGTTCAACTTTTCTGTACCTTTAGGCACGGATACTTTAACGGCTTCACCCATAGCTCGTTCATTAATAATTTTTGTGATGGCGGCAGTGAATCCTATCATCACAATGTTCGACACCATACGTTTACCAAGCTCTTCGGCAAAACGGGCTGCAGGAATTGAATAATGCTTAATATCGTTCCGTAGATTATGAGGCGTAATTAATTCTTCGTCTGTTATGAGCGTACCGCCGGGAATAAGCTCACCGGAAAACTTTGTATAAGCCTCTTGAGACATAAGCACCATAAGATTCGGGGCAGTGATATACGGATAAGTGATAGGTTCATCCGAAACAATAAGCTGGGCGCTGGTAGAACTCCCGCGCGCTTCCGGGCCAAATGCCTGAATCATTGTAGCGAACTTATTATCATATATCGAAGCCGCGCGACCGATGATATAACCGCTTAGAATCACACCCTGTCCTCCAAAACCGCCTATTTTAATCTCCATTCTGGGCATTAGTAAATTCCTTTATTTCATCGGAGGGCACATATTGTTCGCCATATTTTTTTTTAAAATGTTCATACATCGCTTCGTGATATACCGGGCGTTCAATATCAATAAATTTACCAACAGTGATTTTACCCTGGAAGTCAATGGCGACCGATTTTGTGTCGGCGCCATTCTTTATCTCGCTTTGGTCTCGGAAATAAATCATTTGATCGAGACCGTCACCGAGTTTATTACGCCGGCTGTAGAGTGTGGGACATGACGCAATAATCTCGATAAACGAAAATCCTCTTTTCAATAATGCTTCCTTAACTGATTTGATTATATGGCGCACATGAAATGTAGTCCATCGTGCAACATATACCGCCCCGGAGGATTCTGCAAGAAACGGCAGGTTAAATGCCGGTTCATAATTGCCATGCGGCATTGTCGATGCTGTGGCAGAAATAGGTGTTGTCGGGGCGACTTGCCCTCCGGTCATTCCATAAATCATATTATTGACTAGTATAACTGTTAAATCAACGTTACGTCGCGCAGCATGAATAAAATGATTGCCTCCGATTGCAACCAAATCACCATCGCCGCTGTAAACAACGACTTTCAACTCCGGATTTGCCAGCTTTAATCCCGTTGCAAATGGAATAGCACGGCCATGCGTCGTATGAAATGAATCTAATTTGATATAACCGGCGACACGCCCTGTGCAACCGATGCCGGAGACGATTGCAACCTTGTCCAAATCAAGTCCGCTGGCCTGCAAACCGCGAACAAAACAATTGACAGTGCTACCAATCCCGCATCCCGGACACCAGATATGCGGCATGCGATCCATCCGCAATAAATCCTCTATTGGATTTGGAGGAACATTATTATCAATCGTATATAATGCATTATCTCCCATTAGTCAGCCTTTCATCAAACGCTGAATTACCGAATAAATCTCTTTCGGATTATGCACTGTACCACCGGCATGGGAGACCTTTTCTACTTTTGCCCTGCCGCCGGCATGCCGTTCAACTTCGTAAACCATTTGTCCAAGATTGAGCTCGGGCACTACAAACGCTTTTACTTTCGATGACAGCTCGCGAATCCTTTTCTCCGGGAACGGCCATGCGGTTACAAGACGCATGTGGCCGATATTTATACCTTCTTTCCTCGCCTGCTCAATGGCCGGAATTGCGGTACGCGATGTAATACCATACGTTACTACTACAATATCGGCAGTCTCAACACCATCTTCCCGATAGTCAACGATCTTATCTGCATTAACACGAAGCTTATCCACCAGCCGGGTCACAAGCTTAGCCTGCGCCCCTACCGTCATACTGGGATACCCCTTTTCATCATGCGTCAGGCCGGTCACATGTATCTTATATCCGTCACCGGCTTTCACCATAGGCGGAACAAGATCTTTTTCCGGCTGAAACAGAAGCAGTTTATTCTTTGGGCCATGATAGTAGCGGCGTTTGAAAACTTGAATTTCATTCGGGGGAGGTATAACTACACGTTCGATCATATGACCTACACACTCGTCCATCATCAGCATAACGGGTACGCGAAATTGTTCTGCAAGATTAAAAGCTTTGATCGTAAAATCGAAACATTCCTGCGGTGAATTTGGGCACAATGCAATAATTCCATAATCGCCGTGCGAACCCCAGCGTGCCTGCATCATATCCCCTTGCGCCGGCATTGTCGGCAGGCCCGTTGAAGGACCCGCACGCTGCACATTGACAAAGACACAAGGGGTTTCCGTCATCGCGGCATAACCAATGTGTTCCATCATCAGCGAGAAGCCGGGACCCGATGTAACGGTCATTGCTTTCTTCCCCGCCCATACTGCACCCTGGATTGCAATGGATGAAGCAAGTTCATCTTCCATTTGAATAAACACTCCGCCAATAAACGGGAACCGCTCCGCTATGCGTTCCACAACTTCCGTAGACGGCGTTATCGGATATCCTGCAACAAATCTACAACCTGCTGCAATAGCGCCTTCACTGCATGCATGATCACCGTCGATGAAGTGCGCCCCTGTTAGTAATCCTGATTCATCCTGCAAGTTATTTATCTTTCTTCTTTATAAAACCATAGATGGAAAAGTCCGGACAGACCATTCCGCAAATATTACAGCCTGTGCAATCATCCTTTCGTACAAGCACCGGAAAATGATATCCTTTTGAGTTGTACTGATCTGAAAACTCCAAACACTTTGTCGGACAAAACTCGATGCAGAAGCCGCAGCCCTTGCATCGCTCATCCGCGATTACGACGGTTCCTTTTACTTTTTTAACAGTTGCGTCAGCCAAACTTCTCTCCTGCTTCTTTTTCAATGAATTCGACGTGCAATAATCAGTCCGTTAGATAATAAGCTGATATCATTATGCAATATTTATAATGCACGCACTCCAACAGAATCTTTAATCATCAATATATAACAACAGAAAAAACCTTCCTAAAATTCCAACCCGGAGGAAACAACAAGAGCGTGATATATTTCATCCGCTTTATCATTTCAACTGAGGAAGTGCACGAACAAACCGTCACGAAGTTTGGGTTCGAACCATGTCGATTTCGGAGGCATAACCTTTCCATCATCGGCAATGGCCATCA
>CAZYAM010000020.1:25310-29165 GCA_964645575.1 uncultured Ignavibacteriaceae bacterium | reverse complement strand
TCGAACCATGTCGATTTCGGAGGCATAACCTTTCCATCATCGGCAATGGCCATCAGCTCATCAAGAGAAGTCGGGTACATGCTGAAGGCGACTTTCATTTCTCCTGATTTCACTCTTCGCTCCAGTTCGATCAATCCGCGTATGCCGCCGACGAAATCAATGCGTTTGTCAATACGCGGATCCTTAATGCCTAGAATCGGATCGAGAATATGATTCTGTAAAACAGAGACATCCAGGCACTGCACTGAATCGGTTAAGTTTTGCAATGCAGGTCCTGCAGTAAGCGTATACCACACAGCATCAAGATACATCCCAAAGTCGCCTTTCTTTGACGGCTTTACAGGAACGGAAGATTGAACCAAACTGAAATGCTGCTTTAACTTTAAAAGAAATTCTTCCTTCGTCAACCCGTTTGGATCCTTGACAACACGATTATAATCCATAATTCGAAGCTGGCTTGACGGAAAATATACCGCGAGATAGAAACTGTACTCTTCATCGCCGCGATGGCCGGGATTTGCCTTTGCACGTTCTCTGCCGACAGCTGCAGCTGCCGCTGATCGATGGTGCCCGTCAGCAATATATAAATTCGGAATTGTTCGGAATATTAAAGTAATCTTTTCAATCGTCGCTTTATCGCTAATCACCCAGCTTTGGTGCCGGATACCATCCGCTGCGACATGATCATTTTCCGGCGATTGGCTTGTCACTCTCGAGATGAGAGCGTCGATTTCTATGTTATCACGGTACGTGAGAAAAACCGGTCCGGAATGAGCATTTGTTATATTCACATGCTGGCGGCGGTCTTCTTCTTTATCTTTACGTGTAAATTCATGTTTTTTAATAATTTCCTTCCAATACTCTTCCACAGAGGCACAACCGACGAGGCCGTACTGTGTACGATTTCCCATAGTCTGTGCATAGACATACAGTGAAGGTGTCGGATCTTCAACCAGTATTCCTCGGGAAATAAGATTATGAAGATTCTCTTTCCCTTTTTCGTAGACCTGTCTATCGTGAATATCTATTTTAGGATCGAGATCAACTTCCGGTTTACCGACATGCAAAAAGGAAAATGGATGTCCTTTTACCTCTTCGCGTGCTTCATCGGAGTTTAGCACATCATAAGGTCGAGCAGCGACTTCACCGGCGAATTCCGGTTTCGGCCGAAATGCCTTAAACGGTCGGATTATTGCCATAGACTTCTAAGATTTACTATTAATGTCCGGTATTACGCAAAGTAAGTTGTTTTATAGCCACGACGCCATGCCTGCCCTCCTTCGGCGGGTAAACGGCAGGCAGGTTTACGTCGTGGACAAATAAAATGAAACGCCTCGGCTTCAGCCACATTTTTTAATCGTTTTGGGCTGAAGCCCAGATTTCTTGGAGATATTAAGACCACGACCTGTCCCGAAAGGGATGCCCTTGGCAAAGGTCGTGGCAATATTCTTTTGCATTCTGCGTAACATCAATTAGTGGTTTTTAAGCACTCAGAGCTTTCACTACTTTTTCTGCGATCTCGATGCCAATGCGTTCCTGAGCTTCAATAGTTTGCCCGCCGACATGCGGAGATACACTCACACGTGGATGGTTGAGCAGAGCTTTTTGAGCATCGGTCGGCGGTTCATTCATGAACACATCCAATCCTGCTGCAGCGACTTTACCTGAGTTCAACGCTTCCAACAAAGCGGCTTCATCTACTACGCCGCCGCGCGCACAATTAACCAGAACTACTCCCTTTTTCATCATATCAAATTCTTTCTTCCCGATAACCGGCCCTTCCTTCTTGTTTAATGGAAGATGAAGTGTAATGAAATCTGCTTTGGCAAGTACTGCTTCCTTCGTTGTCATTTCAACTTTAAAATCGGCAGGAGTGACAATCGGGTCATACGCTATTACATTCATTCCAAATGCCAGTCCGCGGCGTGCCGTTTCCTTCCCGATGTTGCCGAAGCCAAGAACACCGAGATTCTTTTTATAAAGCTCGATGCCTTCACTATATTCTTTTTTCGGCCATTTGCCCTGCCGCATCTCCATCGAGCTGACATTCAGGAAACGGGACACAGCAAGCATATGCGCAAAAGCAAGCTCTGCAACAGAAACAGACGATGCGCCGGGTGTATTCAGAACTTTAATTCCCTTTTCTTTAGCAACAACCTGGTCGACATTATCCAGCCCGACACCGCCCCGGGCAATCACTTTAAGATTTTTTCCGGCTTCTATCACTTCTTTTGTCACTTTTGTCGCAGAACGGACAATTATGCAATCGTATTGATCGATTTTCTTTAATAGTTCTTCAGGCGTCAGTTTTATCTTATCCACCTGATGTCCGGCATTTGCCAGTATCTTTGCGCCTTCAGACGTAATACCATCACTAACGAGAATCTTCATAAGATGCTCCTCAAAAATAACAGTAAGAATTATAGTTGATTGTCTTGTCCAACCACCGATTGCCGCTCTTTGCCGGGCAGACCGGAGGGAAAATCCAACAGTCTAAGTATTATGAGTATACCAAAAAATATTCTAACCAGCAAATTTGCGGTTCTTTTTTAATTTTCTGTACAGCCCGGCGGTTTATTGAATATTAATACCATGCCGATTCAATAAAGCGATCTTATTTTAATACTGTGCAATTCTCCTTCCTCTTGCCGAACAGAATTCTTTTCCCTAAAGGGCTGATTCTGAAAAAGAATATAGATTATGAAAAAGAAAATCGTTATTTTTAAGTAACTATTTTACCCACCATATATACTTGATAAAATATTTTTGAAAGGATTATAACGATGGCACGTGCACACAATTTCTTTGCTGGACCAGCAGTTTTACCGTTTTCCGTCCTTGAAGAGACGCGGGACGCAGTAATGGATTATGCCGGAATCGGCGTCTCAATTATGGAAATCAGTCATCGCGATAAAACATTTGATAAAGTAGTGGCAGAAGCACAGGCAGATGTTCTTGCTATTACGGGACTTTCAGCAGATGAATATGCAGTCGTGTTCCTCGGCGGAGGCGCAAGCTTGCAATTTGCTATGGTTCCTTTGAATTTCCTCCAAAAGAAAGCCGACTATGTCAATACAGGCGCATGGGCATCAAAAGCGATAAAAGAAGCAAAACTTCTCGGAGAAGTTGCGGAAGTTGCATCTTCAAAAGCTACTAATTTCAATCAACTCCCGAAGAGTATTAAATATTCCGGCGATGCGGATTACGTTCATATCACAACTAACAATACGATATTCGGAACACAGTGGAAAACCGACCCGGATGTCGGCAATGTTCCACTTGTTGCAGATATGTCTTCCGATATGCTCAGCATGAAACGAAATTTCAAAAAATACAATCTCATTTATGCCGGCGCTCAAAAAAACCTCGGCCCTGCAGGTGTGGCAATTGTGATAATTAAAAAAGCTTGGATGGAAGCGAAAGCAAAACAAAATATATCGACAATATTAAAATATAAAACTCATGTAGATGCAGGTTCTATGTTCAATACACCTCCATGCCTGTCGGTGTTTGTCGTCGGCAGAACATTAAAATGGATTATTAAAGAAGGCGGACTGGAAGCAATCCAGGCGCGCAATCAAAAGAAGGCAAAGCTTATTTATGATATCTTCGATGCACATCCGGAATTCTACAAAGGCTCGGTAGTTAATAAAGAAGACCGGTCGTTGATGAATGTCACCTGGAACTTACCGACACCGGAGCTGGAAGAAAAGTTCATCGCCGAAGCAAAAGCAAAGAAGATGCTCGGACTGAAAGGACACCGCTCGGTCGGCGGCATGCGCGCTTCAATTTACAACGCTTGCCCGATGGAATCGGTTGAACTTTTAGTCAAACATATGGAAGAATTTTATAAGG
>CAZYAM010000020.1:0-25210 GCA_964645575.1 uncultured Ignavibacteriaceae bacterium | reverse complement strand
AGAATAGTTCATAATTCTTTACAAGGACGATCGTTCGCTGATGAATTTTACGTAGAACCTACCAACTCCTGCTATTCAAAATTTCTAACGGTTGCCTGATGATACAACAGCAGCAATCCTCCTGTGAATGCCAGAGCTGCTATGCCCCCAAAAAAGGTAATCTCAAATTCAAACACGTCAAAAACAACGTTACCGTCCGGCGTTTTATACAAAGAGAACACTGCAATAAGATTATTAACGAAATGCGCTGCGATCCCCGGCAGCAAACTCTTACTGCGATAAAAAAAGTATCCGAACATACAGCCAAGAAGCGAAAGCGATATTAAATTCAACGGCTGCATATGAAATAAACCGAAAATTATTCCGGCAATAAATATACTTTTCAACCCTACTGTACGCTCTAACGTCCGCTGAAAATATCCCCTGAACAACACTTCTTCGCACAATGCAGGAGTAATGCATACGACAACAACCAGCCACAACAATTCTTCAACACTGTAGGAAGTAAATATCTGAGCATTAATTTTTGATAAGAAATCCGGAACATTCAACTGCTTCGAAAGAAAATCGCTTATTCCGCCGCTGACCGGAATAAAACACACAACGGCTGCAGCGGCGACACCAATCTCAAGAAACGAGACCCGGGAAACACGAACATATGAAAGAACTTTTGTCGTATGCCAGCGCTTTACAATCCAGAGAGTCGGCACAAGCATAAAAAGAAATTGCGAAATGAAAACAGAAAAGCGCAGAGGGCTTTTCAGCACTGTCATGGTTTGTGTGAGGCGTTCAAGAAAATTTTCCCCTTTGCTTGCCCTCAATTCAAAGAATCCATTTAATAGGCCGAATATAGCGGTAAGAAATCCCTGCGCGTTAGCATATAGAACCCCAACAATCAGCAGTCCGACACATGCAGCGGCAGTAGTGCTCCGATGCGCCCGTTCCCATGATCCGTCAAACTCCTGTAACGGCCATATATCCGGTGATTGTTCGACAATACTCTCCATCAAAGATTCGATAGATCTATCGGCTCTGAAGAAGTGTCCTGCTTAATAGTTGGCTGTAGTTGTGACGTAGTTCTAAAATTTTCACGTGCACATAAGTCATAGTACATCACGACAGTAAAGACCGGGGTAATCAGTAACGATAGTAATGCACTGATGCCGCTTCCGATAGCAATTCCGGGCCCCATCGACTTTTGTAATTCTGCAAGCGATTGAGGATCGATATTCCCGCCGGTTTTACCTAGAACGGTAAAGTATTCCTTATAGAAATCCCACATAGTTCCAAAAGTAATCGGAAGCGAAATTATGGTAATGATAAACTGCGAAAGAATGGTAAGGAGTATCAAGATACCAAACGTTCTCCACCAATGTCCTCCGACCAAGTGCCAGCTCTTACGCAGCGATTCAATAACTGTGGAATCATCCACTGCAACTGCTGTAAGTGCAAAGTACCATTTGATACCCAAATAGATAAAAAACGGCATAAGGACAATTACAGCGAGAATAGTAATTAATCCCATAAGCATTTTTGACAGAGCACCGAGAATCGCAAGGATAATGCCTACAACAACCGCGCCCCCGATCAATATGGCGTATTTCAGTATACCTTGCCCGATACCATGCAGGCATTTTATGCTGAATGTTTCACTCAGCGCATCGGAAAAAGATATCGGGTTAGAAAGGAGTTCTTGACTTACGATAATGCTGACAGCTATCTCTGCCATGAGAATAGCGAGAGCATAGATAATTGTCGCTACTCCAAAGAATGCCAATGTGCTGAAAATATCTATAATCATATCTAATCCGGGTTCACCGTAATTTTGTAAAATCGAACCCTGTACATCGGCAATGGATGAATAAAACTCATCGGTGGCAAATGCTATAATAATGATGGGCAATAAAAGAATAAGAAGTATGACAAGAGAATTGCGGAAAAAAGTTTTTCCTATCATTAAAAAAGTTTTTTCAAATATATCCCCTAACGTGAGCGGCCCAAATGGAGGATTCATAGTAGTATCCCTTTTTGAATGGATTGGTGGTTATTTATTTAATACCTCATTCTCTCCTCTTCAGTTTCATTCAGACATTCCCGAAATATGTATTAATCCACTTATATTGCTTTTATTTCCTGTTTTTGTAACGTACGAATGCATCAACGGAGAATCAAGTTATTTTACACACAATTGATTTTCGAAAATATTCCCGTACCTTTTGCCACAATAATTATCTCAGCCAAATCTAACGAGGTGACTTATGGATAAAGAGCTTATCTCCGGCGGAAAAAAGAGGATCTTAAAACCAGAGACCCTGATGATGGGTACGGATATAAACCAGAGTGATCGGAAGGCGCTGTAAAATGTCCGATATTTCAGACTTCAACATTTGTTTTCGAGAATGCCAGAGACGGCAAAGAATTTTTCGAAATGGCTTACGGTGTACGTGAACCCGGCAAGCATGGCGCCGGACTCATCTACAGCCGGATTAATAATCCCGATCTTGAAATCCTTGAAAACAGGCTGACAGTCTGGGATGAGGCAGAGGAATGTGCGGCGTTTGCAAGCGGCATGGCGGCAATTACTACCACTGTAATGGAGTTCGTTCAACCGGGTGATTTTATTATCACAAGCGAACCGATATACGGAGGAACCGACAGCCTCCTTGAGCACATCATCACAAAATTCAATGTAAAAGCAATCGACTTCGGTGCAAAGCACACAAAGGAACAGATTATTCAAATGGTGGATAAGGCAAACGCCCGAGGCAAAATTGCAATGATATACCTTGAAACTCCGGCAAATCCGACAAACGACCTGATTGATTTGCAAATGTGCGTCGAACTGGCAAATCTTCTTTCTACATCAAATCGAAAAGTTTTGACCGTAGTTGATAATACTTTCTTAGGGCCTGTTTTTCAGCATCCGTTAAAGCACGGGATCGATCTTGTAATTTATTCGGCAACAAAATATATCGGCGGGCACAGCGATGTAGTTGCCGGTGCATGTCTCGGATCGAAGGAATTAATCACACGAGTACGTATGATGCGGAATATTTTCGGATCAATGGCCGATCCCTGGACAACATGGCTCCTGATGCGAAGTCTCGAAACACTTAAATTGCGCATGGAAAAATCGACGGCAAATGCAAAACTCGTGGCGGAATTTCTCAATAAACATCCGAAAGTGAAAAAAGTATACTACCTGGGATTGTTAAAAGAATCCGATCCGCAATATGCCATCTACAAGAAACAATGCCTTGCACCGGGTGCAATGATCAGCTTTGAAGTGAATGGCAATGAAGCGACCGCTTTCAAGGTGCTCGATTCACTCAAAATGATACACGTTGCCGTCAGTCTTGGCGGTACGGAATCGCTTGCCGAACATCCCGCAGCCATGACACACTCCGGCGTTGAACCTGAGAAAAGAAAGGAATTTGGCATCACAGACAACCTGCTTCGCCTGTCTGTCGGGGTGGAAGCCGCGGAAGATATTATCTGGGATCTGGATCAGGCGCTGGGGCAGGTGTGATTGCGGAGAAAGCCAATGAGTCGATGAGTCTTTGAGTCTATGAGCAGTTGAGTCAAAGAATAGACCCACCTACATGCTATGCACTTTAGAGGGAAAATGAGCCATTGAATAATTGCAACAAGAGGTGGATGTACATTTTATAATATTTTGCCATGCTCGCGGATATTATTTTAAATTGCTTTTGTAGGGATGTTTAATTGAACGTCCCTACAAATATTTACCCCCCATTTGTATGGCGTGTCTCCATCATAACTTGGAGTAAAAGAGAAGAAAAGCATTGCCGGACTTGTAAAAGATTATACTTCTAATTCAACTTTAAGCTGTTGAGAGATTTCATTGCTTGGCTTTACTTCAAGCCAACCAAGGATAGCCATTTGTCGAATTGTTCTTGCAACATCATCGGGTTTATAAGGAGGACGATGATACTTTTTCCATTCTAAGACCTCCTGCAATACTTCATACTCAGAGGGAATTTCATCAAGTTTTAATTTCATTGTCTTACGTGCAAAATGTACTGTTGCAGCAATCTCAGCTTCATTTGAATTAATGCGACTAAATAAATCAACCAACCGTTCAATTACTTGCTCATTATTTGATAATTCTTTTTCAAAAACTTTTTTGGCGTCTGTAAAAGTCTTTCCTATGCTGACCACAAATGCTCGCCCAAGGTGCTTTTCTGTGATTATCCCATTGTTTGATAGACGAGTAATTTTAGATTTTAATTCTTCTGCAAATGGACCAAAGCTTGCTCTCCGATATGTTAATCCTGTTTGCAGGCCTAATTCCGTACCAAAGTATGTAAGTTTTTGGAACATAACTCTTCCGATTGGCCAATGATATGGTGACTCCCCAATACGTCGTATGACTTCTACTACTGCAATAAGACCAGGATCTATCTTTGATCCATTTCTCCTGTATGTCTCTTCTTTTTGCGGTTTGCTTTGCTCACCTAAAAATTCTGGCGTCAGTTCTTTATGTGGAGTCCCAAATGGCGCGTACAACTCCACTTCAATATTTAAATCTTTCAGATGTCTATATAGAGTTGGTCCGACTATGCTCCAATCAAGTTCTCCCAAACCACAACCAAGCGGAGGGACTGCAATTGAAGAAATGCCCCAGTTTTTATAATTCTTTTTTAAATATTGAAGCCCCTCTTCAATTGCGTTAATATTAGATACAGAACGCCAATGATCTTTTGTAGGAAAGAGAAGAATATCCGGTGGAAAAAGAGATTTATAGAGATACGGTTTTCCTAATTTCACTAACTTTTGTTTGCATTTTTGTTCATAGTCAGCAAACATATCCGGGAATTTTTTCTTAAATGCAAGCGCCAAGCCTTTTCCCATAATGCCAATACAGTTTACAGTATTGACCAATGTCTGTGCCTTGGAATTAAAAATATCTCCGATGAGGACTTTAATCATGATGTCTATTGAAAAAACAGATCTTTATTAATCGTAATCGCGTCTGATAATTGGTCGCCGCCAAGAATTTCTTCTACCTTCTTTTGGCTCTTTACACAAGATACTAAAATTCCACAAATAAATCGCGAACCAATTTTGTTCGGGACTAATACTTCAGCGCATATTCTCCTTTTACACTGTAATCCTTCAAAGTAATCATCACTTGTCCAGTATTTTGCAAAAACATAACCAATATCAATGTTCTTTAAACCTGCTGGTGAAGGTTCAAACCTGGTGTAAGCGCTTGACGCATTTCCGTCAGAAATAATGACACCCGTTTCATCAAGTATGGAAGCATCAATATGAAGGACGCACAATTCTTGATGCATATTCTTTCGCTTATACATCATAGGATTACGCGGATTAAAGTAGAGATTCGCAAAGCTATGAAGTTTTTTATTAATCCCTGGAATGATCTTTTCTCTCCGCTCCTGTATAACCGGGTCAGCGATGCTCTTAGTAACGAGTTTCTTTGCGCTATGAAAACATACAATCCCGTGCTCTAAAATAGATTCAAGATTCTCAATCGGAGTAATAAAATATAATGCTTTTACTTCAGAACGTTTCATTTTATATTTTAATTCCCCACCACCTTATTTATTTCCCATTTGCACAATACAACTTTATCAGCGATTCTCTTGGAAAGGTATTCGAGAGCAATAGATTGGCCCTTACTCTCGCTGTTTTGCTGTTTGGAACCAGCAAAATACCTGAACACTTAATTTTCTTTGATTTCTGGTGACGTAAGTATTGATCCATGAGCACAAGTTGTTCTGCTGTGTGATCATTGAACAATGTAGATTCGATTTCAGCCTCAACAACGACTTCTTCTTTTACTTTACCGCCAATTGTTCTTATTTGTGCAAATATGTCGGGCCTATAAGTCGGCATAGGAGACTTGTATTCGCGAAATCCTTTTCGTTTCAAGGACTTGCGATATGAAAGCAAGATCGCTTCGTGTAATTCGGCCATAGCTAAAGTCTCTCTCTGACATATTGTGCAAGGTTAGCGTATCCGCCCATACCCGTGCCAAATCTTCTTGCGCCCCTTTTCTCAGATCTTTTCCAGAACTCAGAGCCTATCTTCTCAATACCCGCCAAGCACTTCTTTAGATCCTTGTCTTTATATTTGGCGAGATACTCTGGTGCGATGAAGAAATTAAATGTAAACATACCTGCGGTACGCTGTATTAAATAGCGTCGAGGATCCTCGAAGGCTTCTGGAATCAATTCTTGAATCACATTCCAGAAATAGGCCAACCTCTTTGACATTCTCAGAGGATTTCCATGTTTGGAAATATACAGCTGCCTAAGTGAACTAACGAATGACTTCTCCGTTGCAATGAATCTCCTGCTCGACTCCTCATTGGGCTGACGAATAATCCCAAACCATGGATTTTGACGGATTCTCTGATTGATTTCAATGGTTGTTCGTACCGCCGCAATCTCCCAAGGTTTCACGTCTGACAATAGCTTAGCATTTTCATTCTCGATTAATAGCCTTCGAGTGAGTGCAACGTCCATTTTCTTTGCTTTTGTATTGATGATGTAAAATTGAGCCGCTTCATCAACTTGACTAAGTCCCTCAGTTATTACCACAGGGAATTGGAAATTGGCTCCAGATATTAATTTCCTCTCATGTGCTCTCACTAAACCTTTTAATCGGTGCTGCATATCTACCACCCAAATTTTAATTCCATCGGGGATTGTTAGTTTTCCATCTTTAAACTTCAGTCTATCCTTTTCTCGTACGTTTACTAGACCGGCAACCGGCATTATAGTCTTTGGTCGTTCGAAGTATTTAGCAATACTATTTATTCGTTTGTCATCAGGCTGACGCTGGTAGCCTCTCTTGCCCATGGTGTTTTTCGGGTTCCATATGTCTATAGACAGATGTTCCAATTCGTTTACCGGAATTGAGGTAATATACATCTTCAACTTTCGTTGAGTGAACTGAATAGCGGATAGAATTAGACTCATAGGACTTTCCTTCTTTGGATTGGTGCAGTTTTCCCGTGGACATGCATAAGTGTCATTTTGAACATAGCAAAGTAATTTTAAATCTTGCGAATTCTCCTGCGAATAGAGGGTTTATTTAGTTTTCCCTTCACGGTCAAATTAGTATCCATAAACAAGCTTCGCACCTTCTCTTCTTCTTTCCCCTGTTCAACAAGATAGAACTCTACATTCTCATTAACTTTTCCAAAAGGTAAGTCAATTTGTTCGTAATGTTGAACAGCGTGTTCCTTCTTTTGTTCTGTCATAAGATGCAGTACTTTTTGCTTATAGATTGTATCTGCATTACCTGATAAATGCTCTCCTTTGCTTTCAAGGATGTATACAATCTCAAGTCCTCCATCGTCGTTCTTTTTTGCTGCGACAAAATCTGGCCTCACTTTGTACTCGTGCCAACCTTGAATGGAATACCATTGTTTTGAGACTTTGTTACGAAACCACCAAAGGATTTTTTCTTGCTTATCAAGGATATCGCCAACCTTTTGTTCAAGACTATTCATTGCGGTAAGATCAATATCATCAAAAAGATAATATTTGTATGGGTTAGGAATTCTGCCCACCGTGATTTCATCTGCGTCCGGTATTCTATATCCAATAGAATTATAATCCATATGCTCGTTAGATACAGCCAAAACAACTTGTTTCTCTTTTATATATTTCAAGAAAAGATTTTCTTCTCGTTTTGCCATTTCTTCTTTCAGTAAATTGCATAGAAATGCCGCGATGTATCCAAAGTGTTCCTCTGATTTCTCTATTCCAAGGTTCTTAATAATTGTCTCAAAATGAGTGGATGCTATCTTTCTGGCAAGAAACGGATTTTCAATAAGTTCTGAATATCTGCGTGTAAGATATTCGATATTACCCTCACCAGAACCGTTTAACTCTGTTTTTTCAAATCTCGCTTGTACTTTACTTTCCTTATCTAGGGAAACGGCAATAGCTTGTCGTTCATTCATTTCATCGCTCAAAGATGACTTGAGTCGTCCATATTCTTCTGATGAAGGCGTATAATCAGAAAGGTCAATAAATGGTTTTATGTCAAGTTCGTAAGAAAATCTCCTCTTGTTTTTTCCATTGTCAATAATTACCCAGACAGGTAAATAGAAACTGTTCTGATATTTTGAACTGAATTTCTTTTTAATTTTTACTCGCTTTGTTGGACTGATTGCATTATTATCATCTATCTTTATTCTCGTAATCAGATCTTCAAGGCCTTCACTTTTAAAACCCGCACTTACTTTTTCCAATATCTGCCTTGTATCGCCCTTAGAGTAATACACATAGCTTTCATCGAGTTCTTGTATACCTGTCTTCTTCGCAAAGGGTTGTCGAAGAATACGTCCAACAAGTTGGGTCATTCCAGTATCCGAATTGACATTAGGAATAACCCCCAATATGTACGCAAACGAACAATCCCATCCCTCGCGCAATGCTTCTTTTGTTATGAGATATCGAACATTGCAATCTTGGGCAAAAAGATTAACATCCTCAATGTCGTTCTGCGAACTTGTTTTGATTGCAATTTCATCAGGATTGATTTCTAATTGTTGAAGATACTCTTTCACATCAAGGCTATGCACTCTGTTATGTTTACCGCGTTGATCTTTTCCAGTCGCTTCAACCTGGATGAGAGCTATTGGACGAATATATAAATCGGAATTCTGCTTGAAGCGAATAGCTTTCTTCTCAAGTTTATCACGATGAGTTTTAATTTCTCGTAGCATTGTTCGCCAATCGTCTCTTTTACGGCCTGCAGGCGGAATGATATGCATATCTAATTTCACCATATCTTCTTCTTTAAGCTGAAGACCGGTGATAGATACAATAATATTCATTTCTGCTTTTGGTGTAGCAGTTAGACCAAGAACCATTTCAGGATTCAATCCATCGATGGTTTTACGAGCCATATCAGAGAATACTTTATGAATTTCATCGATTATGATAAATGGTTTTGATAACCGTATTGCATTACCAAGACTTGTTTTTATAATAGGCCCAATTTCTGAGAGGAGGTCAAGATTGGGACATGAGGTTTTCAGCTCTGCATGAAGATCATACCTATTATCTGCGGGGAAAAAACTTTCAAAACCACCCGAATCTTGAAATACCCTTAGTGCTTCTTTTGCATTTTGACGACTTATGGATTGTATCATCACAAAGAGGATCACAAGATTATCCTCAATATCGTGTGTTGTTAATCGTTGACCCTTTTCTAGTATAAGCGTTTTATTGCCACTTGCCTGATCTAATAATTGGCGAAGTGGATTGGCTTTATCCCTTAGTTTCTGGACAGTCTGTGAATAAATAGTTTCACTTGGAACGATCCACACAACAAGTCCAGTACGTTTGCGAGCGAAGATATTCTGGTATTCGCGGATTGCTTCTACAGCAAGAAGAGTCTTACCACCACCAGTTGGTACTTTCATAACAATGCGAGGATAATACTCTTTCAATCCATTTATACAAGTATCATTACAATGCTTGCCTATGTTTTGGAATGAGGTTTGAACCCAGTTTAAAATATGTTGCATTTCCGGTGGGAGGGTTTTCCTCGCGGCTAAAAAAGCATCTTTAGTCTGGCGTGCATTTAGAAAGAATGTTTTTAATTCTGATACAACCTTTACCTGATAGTTTTTCAGAAACATAATTATGCTTCAGCTTTCTGGAATAGGTTATAGGGTATTCCAACAAATTCAATACTCTTTTCCCTCATATAATCTTCTTCAAGAAAGCAAGCTGGGGCATAGATGATGAGCTTTTTCTTAGGATGTTCGACAATTAGCATTTCAGCAAGTTTTAAGTTAAGAGCAAGATGTGTTAGGTCTTCGAAGTTTTGTTTATACACAAGAAGGATAGCCATACTTCCATAATCACCAATGAAATACTTCTTTTCATCAATTGAGGATTTATCCGTTAAGTTTTTTCCTGTGCATAGATAAAAAACATATTCTGCAAACTGATTGTAGGAAGGAAGTTTACCGGATAAAAGAGTCTCTGCATCAATAGGGATGCCGACTTTATAATAATTAAAACCAGAATTGTAACCATATTTTTCTATCGCACGTTTTATTCGTTCTTGTGTGATATCTTTACATACATTTTTCTTAAGTGCTTTTTCCGTTACCTCAGTCATTTGAATGAGTATGCATTGACGACTCCCTCCATCTTCTTTATTCAAGTCCATCACTGCATGCATAGTTGTGCCAGAACCTGCGAAAGAGTCGAGGATAATAGAATGATCATTCGTTGCTTGATAAATGAGTGTCTTGACAAGCGAAAGAGGTTTAGGATAATCAAATACTTTGGATCCAAATAGTCTTTGGATTTCCTTTGTGCCTTCCGAATTTAAGCCAGTCGCCATACTAAATACCAAGTTCTCTTCATCCTCTTCGTTTAAACTTTTTATCCATGTAGACACAGGACTAACGCCGCTTTTCAAATTTTTCTTATAACGCTTTAACATTGGACGAAACGCCGCATCTATAGGAAAAATAACATGGCCTGCAGTGATTTCTCTATCCATCGATTCTGGGATGAAGCTCCATACCCGCTTTGGATTTGCAGGATAAACTTTTCCTGTTTTGGGATCTTTCAATTTGTAGAATTGATTCGGACGCTGTTCCTTCGTCATCCCAACTGTCAAATCACCTGGGGTCCAATCACCTTCTGGATCATTGTCTGGATTAGAATACGATGAATAATCTTTCTTTGTTCCGCGAAAACCTTGAAAGCCAGTGCGTTTATAACATAGCACGTATTCATGGTCTCTAGAAACTAGGCCTTCGGTCATTTCTGACGAAGCTCTTCGTCTCCAGACGAAAGTGGCAAGATGGGCTTCTGTTCCGAAAATCTCATCAGCGACTGACTTGAGATTATGAAATTCATAGTCGTCTATGGAAACGAACATTATTCCATCATCTGACAAGAGTTCAAATAATATTTTAAGTCGTGGGACCATCATACACAGCCATTTATCATGCCTAGTAAGGTCATCAATTCCAACTTCCTTTCCGAACCATTCCATGATCATTGGGCTGTTGACATTATCATTATATACCCAACCACCGGTTTCTGCTCCAGTATTATAAGGCGGGTCTATGTAGACGCATTTTATTCTACCACCATATTTCGGCAAGAGTGTTTTAAGCGCCAAGAGGTTGTCACCTTCAACAATGATGTTTCCATTCGCTTTTTCCGGTCGGAAACGCAATTTCTCAACTTCCTCAAGCGTATAGTAGGGAACCGAGAGATGGTGATTCCAAATTATATTTTTACCCTTAAATTGGAGTGTAGGCATATTTTTACTCTATAGTTTGTAAAACATCAAAACGCAAATTAAATATGATCATCGTTTTTGATTTTCTCGGCAGATTTCTTGAATCAAATGTAGCCAAAACCCATTCCAATCACAACCGCTTAGCATGACCGTTATTGATAAAGAAAAATCCCGACGTACAACCACGAAACGCCAGGGTTTGAAAAAAGGCAAACTGCACCACAACGTGCCACCGCGTGGCTTCCATGCTCGGATAATACGAGACTCAACATGAAAAATCATCTTTATGCCACTATCTCAACCTGCTAAAAGGCGGATTTATCGCTTTGTTTTATATTGAGACTTTGTGTCTTTCACTCGAAAACCTATCTGCCGCTTTGGTTTTTCCGGCGGCGTCATTAATTGACGCAATGCTTGAATAATGGCTTGAATTTCTCCATCGTGGGATTGAATTTTGCGTTCAAGCTCCGCTAATTTATTCGCCAAATCCTTATGCAAAACAAGTGTTTCACGCAGACGAACAAATGCGCGAACCACATAGACGCTCATTGCAATTGCACGAGGACTTTTTAAAATATTTGCGGCCATTAATGCCCCATGTTCGGTAAACACATACGGAAGGAATCGAATATTTCGTTTTGATGCGGTCACAAATCGTGACCGCATATCCCGCTGTCCGGTTAGAGCTGTCATATCTTCTTGTGTCAGTTGAAATACAAAATCAACGGGAAATCTATCTTTATTTCGCTTGACCGCCTGATTCAAAACCTTAGTTTTAACACCATAAATAGTGCTTAAGTCGCTGTCAAGAATAACTCTCATTCCTCGTATGAAGAGAATGTGGTTTTCAATCGGCTTAGAATATCTATAGCGTATTTTACTCATACTTCATTTATCTTTCTATGTTATTTATGTCACTCATTTTTGCATTTTAATTTCGTTCAAAGTTACAATTGTAATCCCAATGCAATCATCCAGCGGTCGCATGGCTTCAAACTCAAGAAGATCTAACGTCTCATGTTCTTCTTCTCCAAGCGAGCATTTTCTGCGGCGCAGTTTCCTTCTGGTTTCCAACTCGTTCCACAACACTCCATCTGCATTAAATGCATCGACAAGGTTTTGAGTATACCATTGCTGCTGAAAAAGATTCCAATACTTCATAATTATTTTACTTCGATAAACGATTAATTGAATCGGCGCTTGAGTAAATAGTACTTCAACTTCACGGCAAATGCAAGAGAAGCAGATGAGCCTATGAGCAGTTGAGCAATTAAGCCAATGAGCCATTGAGTTGATGAGCCGACCCGCCAAAAAGATGGCGGGCAAGTGAGCAGATGAGCCTATGAGTAGGTGAGCCGATGAGAAGATGAGTAGTCGAGAATCGAGAAACTTCCGAAGTTTCTCTGCGTTCAAGCATAAGAAAACTTCGGAAGTTTATACAAAGCACATTGCGGATTTACAGCTGTTTACACTATGCTGTCGATCGAACTACCGTTAATTTACATAAATCCACAACCGAGAATCTTTTTCGTAATCGCGGACATAAAACACGCCGCCTTGCTCAAGTACGGATTCGATCTTATCAATATCATCATCGAGATCTTTCGATCCGATCATCGCCAGTAACATAACAACCGCTTCAATTGATTTCACTCGTATTTTGGAAATCTCCGGCTCGCGTCCCCTTTCGGAGCTTTCAATAATAAGGCGGTTGTTCATCTCGGAACTTTCTTTCATTTTCTGATCGAACTTTCCGCCGTACACTTTCGTCTCGCCGTTTCCTGCGCTGTCCTTTATTTGCATGACGGATCCGTCCCGGTATGCTTGCAGGAGTGATTCGTACTTTATTTTCACTCCGTTGATATCAAATTCTCCCTCCATGTCGGCGAGAACCTTTACCAGGGAGTATGAAACAGCGATCTTTTGAACTTGTGCGCCGTCTTTTGACTCGACGATCCAAACACATTTTGTTTGCGCGGCAGCCTGATTCATCATGACAGCTATCAACAGAATGCCTGAAAGCATGAGAATTTTGTGTCTCATTGAGATACCTCCTTTTTAGTCCACTTTGTCTTTTATGTGGTTAACCGAACATTTGAACACTTAATGTCTTACGATGCTTCCGGGAGAAAAGTTACAACTGATTAGGGGATGTTGAGATTGTGAGATAATCCTCCAAAAAGACGGCGGGCAAGTGAGTCTTTGAGAAAAAGAGACGATAAATACAAAAAAATGTGGTCAAGAATTGAACGATTCCCATTTTTTCCCCGTCATTGCCTTTTTTGTCTTTTATCCCAGCCCGCGAAATCGATAGAAGTAAGCCTTGCTAAAATAAGCCGATTTTCAATCAGTTCATCTATTCTGCACCGAACGAAATATTCATCACATCCGTAATTTTAGTTCAACCTTGAGATAACACGTTTCTGCCGAAGGCATGGATACCCAGATTTCGCAAGCGTTTCTTTCTGTCGCTTTCTTTGCGCCTCAAAGAAAGCGACGATGAATTTATTTATCGAATAGTATTAATACACTTATTATTCTGATCTTTAAAATAAACCGCCATCAAGACAATGATGACGGTCTTCGAACCAGAAGATACCTCGGAGATTTGTCAATACATCACTTGCTTTTATCCGGATACAGCGGTGGCGGTGCAAGTTTTGCTGGCTTCGTCTTCATTTCATTTAGCACCTGCTGAATCGCCCGATTGAGTTGTTCATCCTCACCGGCAAATTCCTTCGCCGGGTCATTATCAACTACGATATCAGGATCAACGCCGTGCCCTTCCATAATCCACTCCTTTCCCTCAATGTCATAGCGAGAGAACTCCGGTCTGCTAAGGAAGCCGCCATCAAGCAGCGGCAGCGATCCACGAATACCTACAACTCCGCCCCATGACCGCTTACCGATAATCTTACCCAGTTTTGCTTGCCGGAACCGGTACGCGACGATATCACCGTCGGATGCAGAGAATTCATCAATAATCAGCACTTTAGGACCGAGCACCGTTCCGTCCGGATCAATTGACGGGGATCCGTTACGCGCAATATCGATCATCGCGATTTCACGCCGCAAGCGCTCGATGATTTGCTCCGATACACTTCCGCCGCCGTTGCCGCGGCAATCGATGATAAGCCCTTCCTTACGCAGCTGTGGATAGTAGTACTTTACGAATTCGTTTAAACCCGGCACTCCCATATCCGGCACATGAACATAACCAATCTTCCCATTGGTTGCCTTGGAGACCTTTTCTATATTTGCCTGCACCCAATTATAATAATAGAGCGGCTGTTCATTACTAGTTGGAATCACAGTCGTCTCGTGTGTGCCGGCTTCTTTAGGCTCGGCATTAAGTTTCAGTTTTACCTGCTTGCCGACCGTATTGACGAGCACCTCATAAATATCAATCATCTGATCGGTTGGCTTGCCGTCTACGGCAAGGATATAATCACCCTCCTTTGCATTTACTCCGATCTCCGTTAACGGCGAACGGACCCGCTGATCCCAGTTCTGCCCTTTGAGGATTTTGTTAATACGATAGTATCCCGATTTTGAATCACGTTCGATTTTTGCACCAAGTAATCCCGTCTGAATTCGCTCTGCCTTCGGCATATCTCCATCACCTACATACGTATGTCCGATGTTGAGTTCACCGATCATTTCCCCGATGATATAAGTAAGGTCGGCACGATGATTAACAAAAGGCACCAGCACCTCGTACTTTTTCTTCATTCCCTGCCAATCGACACCGTGCATCGTTGGGGTGAAGAAGAAATCGCGCATTTGCCGCCAGCATTCATTGTAGATCTGCATCCATTCGGCGTGGTGGTCAAGTTTGACCTTCATATCGGAGAGATCCAGCTTGTCCTTAATCTCAATCTTCGCTTTCGGGAGATCAATAATTGCGTAAGCGCCGTCTTGTCCAATAAGCATTTTCTTCCCGTCGGCAGAAATTTCAAACCCGTTCACCTCGCCAAGCTCTGTCTCTTTTTGTTTCTCTAGATCAAAGAAGAATAATTTTGACTTCTCATCTTTCATCCCGTTGCGAACATAATACACCTTTTCTTCGACTGATTGGACATTTCGATATCGCGAGGCAGTTATAGGCAGGACCGTCACGCGTCCCTGAATTCCCTCGGTATCTACTTTCACAATGACTTCTTTCTTTTCATCCTTCTTCTTATCTGATTCATTTTCGGATTTACCAGGCTTTTCCTCCTTCATCTTCACTTCATCACTTCTCGGCTCAAAGGGCGATTTTGTCTCCTTCGATAATGTTAGCAAGTATATCTTTGCCATATCAAAGTAGGCATGGTTCCATTCTGTTTGACTGTCCGATGGATTATATGTCCGATTGGATACAAAAAAGAGGTACTTTCCATCCGAGCTGAATGCTGGTGCATACGACGAAAACCAGCCGTCTGTTAACTCAAGAACCTGCTGAGTTTCGGTGGAAAACAGACACAGCTTTGTCATTGTTTTCTCTTCCGGCTTTGCAAATGCGATCCACTTGCTGTCGGGTGACCACGAATAGTCGGTAAACTCCCACACATTCGAATGCATCACCTGTGTCACCTTTTTCGACTCTACATCGACATACTGTAGTCGCTGCTGTCTGTCCGCCCACATAATCTTCTTTGAGTCAGGAGACCATTTAAGGCTATACTTATATACATCACCTTTCGTGGTGAGTTGGGTTGATGTCCCGTTACCATCTTGAGGTATTATATAGATTTCATCTTCACCAGTCGCATCGGATATGTATGCAATAGATTTACCATCAGGCGACCATTTGGAATTACGTTCATGAATACCTGGGGTTTTGTTCAAATTGCGGACGTTGCCATACTTGACAGGTACAGTAAAGATATCGCCTCTCGCACCAAACAATGCCCGGTTGCCATCGGGTGCAATCTCATAATTAGTGATATTCTTACTCACGTCTGCGAGAATGCTCCTTCCGCCATCAAAATCATCATTGATAGAAATTATTACCTTATTGGTTTTTCCACTGGCAAAATCATATTTATAAATGAAACCGCCGTTCTCAAACACAATAGCGCTATCGCCAAGCGAAGGAAACTTTATGTCATAGTCGCTGAAGTTCGTAATCTTCTTTGTTTCCTTGGTATTTAGATCGTAGGAGTAAAGATTCATTCTTTTATTTTCATCTCGATCGGAGATATAGTAGATTGTGTTTCCGATCCACATCGGGAAAATATCTTGCGCCGGATTATTCGTTATGTTTACGGTCTGTTTGGTCTCAAAATCGTAGATCCATATGTCGTCAGCCTGGCCGCCGCGATACCTCTTCCATGTACGGAATTCACGGAAGACACGGTTGTACGCAATTTTTTTTCCATCGGGAGAATACGAACAGAATCCTCCGCGCGGAAGCGGCAATTGTTCGGGAATGCCGCCATCAACAGATGCAAGATAGAGCTGCCCCTTGAAATTAACAAACTCAATCCGACGCGAACGAAAAACGATGTTCGTTCCATCCTTCCAGCCCATAACAATATTGTTCGGTCCCATTCGGTCGGAGACATCGTCGCGGTCGAGGGTCGCTGTAAATGTCAACCGTTTCGGCACACCTCCTTCCGCCGGCATCAGATAGACTTCGGTATTACCGTCGTACTGTCCGGTAAATGCAATTTGTTTTCCATCAGGCGAGAAATGTGCGAACATTTCGAATCCGATATCGGTTGTCAGCTTGCGGGCAACACCGCCGGAGGAGGTAACCGTGTAGAGATCTCCAGCATACGTAAAGATGATCTGATTTTCATGAATTGTCGGGAACCGGAGAAGACGCGCTTCTTGCGCAAACGTAATCGAAGTCATACACAACAAGCACTTAAGGAGAAACATGATGCGATGTATCATCGGAGCACCTAGAAGAGAAGTGTGAAAAAAGTTATTTGTGGTTTAATCTACAGAATAGTGTAGAAAAACAAAAGGCAGCGCCCCGAAAAGGATGCTGCCTTTCAATAAGATAGGGAAAAATCAGCTTGCCGCCTGCACAATTGCAGCAAACGAATCCGCTTTCAAGCATGCTCCGCCGACCAGCGCGCCGTCGATATCAGGTTGATGAAGCAGTTCTTTCGCATTATCAGGTTTCACACTGCCGCCGTACTGAATAACGACTTTCTCCGCCGTTGCGGAACCGTATAATTGAGTCAGAAGCCCGCGAATAAGCTTATGCACATCCTGTGCCTGCTGGGGAGTTGCGACTTTACCGGTGCCGATTGCCCAGACCGGCTCGTATGCAATAATCGATTTTTCTATGTCCGCTGCAGATATATCTTTCAAACATCCCTTCACTTGTGTTGAAACGATCTGATCGGTGATGTTCTTTTCCCGTTCAGCCAATGTTTCACCTACACAAACAATCGGAATAAGTCCGGAGGCAAGCGCTTTCTTTACTTTCTTATTAATAAATTCATCCGACTCTTTAAAATACTGGCGGCGTTCGGAATGCCCAAGGATGACATATTTGCATCCAACTGATTTAAGCATTTTCGGTGATACTTCTGCAGTGAAAGCACCTTCATCTTCCGGATACATGTTCTGTGCACCGAGAGCAATCGGACTTCCTTCCAGCAGTTTCTGTGCAAGCGCAAGAGATATAAATGGCGGGCAGATGATCGCCTGTACGCCTTTCGGCAATGCCGCAAGCTTTGATTTCAGGCCGTTTATGAGTTCTGCCGACTCGTTCAGGTCTTTGTACATTTTCCAGTTTCCGGCTATTATTTTGTTTCGCATTGTTATCCTTTGTTTAAGTCTGTGAATGTATAAGCCTATGAGCCATTAAGCCTATAAGCAGTTGAGTTTTTTGTTTAAAAGCCTATGAGCCGTTGAGCATATAAGCAGTTGAGTTTTTTATCTGAATAGAGATTTTTTTAAACCGTAAAGCATCGCAATAATTTCATTAACAGAAGATAAGAGTTGTTCACAATTTTTAATATCTAAATATTCATTTGCCAAAGCAATATCCAAACAACCGATACATTCAAAACCCGAGCGAATAGAAAAATCCAGGAACCGTGCGAATTCCTTTTTTGAACTATTCCCTGCACCCTCTGCGATATTAAGGACAATAGAATCCGATGCCCGGCGAAATTGAGAGACTAAACCAAAAAGTTCATCTCTTGGAAAACTTTTCGTGGTTTTTCTTATAACTTTTGTAAATTCAAGTGCCTTCTGATAGACGTGCAATGTCCTAAACTTTTCCATTAACTTCTCCCTTATTTTATCGGCTTAACGGCTCATCTGCTCACTTGCCCGCCGTCTTTGTGGCGGGTCGGCTCCACGACTCATCGGCTCATAGGCTTAAAGGCTCACTGGCTTAATTACTTAATTTTTTCCGCAGCATCTCATTCACAACCTTCGGATTTGCTTTGCCTTTCATCACTTTCATTGTCTGTCCGACAAAGAAGCCGAAGATCTGTTCTTTTCCGCTTTTGTATTGCTCGACCTGTTCCCGGTTCTTTGCAAGAATTTCATCGATTACTTTTTCAATGGCAGATACATCGCTTACCTGCATCAAGCCCTTCTTTTCCACGATTGCTTTCGGCGGTTCCTGTGTCTTCAGCATTTTTTCAAAAACATCTTTAGCAATCTTCCCGCTTATCGTTCCATCGACAATCAAATCGATCATTTCAGATAAATTTTTAGGTGAAACCGGGAAGTCGGAAACCGAGATGTGCCGGTCATTCACAACCCGCAGGACATCCGTCATCGTCCAGTTGCTCGCAAGCTTGTATGTCTCTTCATTTTTCTTGCTGAGACATGTCACCACACCTTCAAAATAATCTGCCAGCTCACGTTCGGCTGTCAGTATATCGGCATCGTATTTAGGCAATTTGAATTCACTGATATAGCGATCACGGCGCACAGATGGAAACTCAGGCAGCGTCGTTTTGATGGAATCGATCCATTCTTGATTGATTAAAACAGGTACAAGATCGGGCTCCGGAAAATATCGGTAATCATGCGCTTCTTCTTTTGAACGCATCGGAATGCAAATTCCCTTGCCGGAATCCCATAATAATGTCTCCTGTACAATAGTCTCGCCGTTTTCCAGCGCTTCTATCTGTTTTTCAATTTCATACTCCAATGCTTTTTCGACAAACCGGAACGAGTTTAAGTTCTTCACTTCTCTTTTTGTACCAAGTTTCTTTTCTCCCTTTTTTCGTACCGAGACATTTGCATCGCACCGCAGACTTCCCTCTTCCATATTGCCGTCGCAAATACCGAGATAGGTCACAAGCTGCCGGATTTTATTAAGGTATTGATATGCTTCGTACGGTGATCGCATATCCGGTTCGCTTACAATTTCAATAAGCGGAACACCGCAGCGATTCACATCCACAAGTGTGTCGACATCCTGATCATGAATAGACTTACCCGCATCTTCTTCCATATGAATGCGTGTGATACACAGACGTTTTGATGAACCATCTTTGAGCTCAATTTCAATCCAACCGTTGATACAGATAGGCTCTTCATACTGCGAAATTTGGTATCCTTTTGGGAGATCGGGATAAAAGTAATTTTTCCGGGCAAAGATGGATTTCGGTGCTATTGTACAATTCGTTGCCAATCCCATCTTCATAATATATTCCACGTGACTTTTATTCATCACCGGCAGCACTCCGGGCATTCCGAGACAAATTGGACACACATTAGAGTTCGGTGCGTTCCCGAATTTTGTCGAGCAGCTGCAGAATGCCTTCGACTTTGTTAAAAGCTGTGCGTGAACCTCAAGACCGATAACCGGTTCGTATTTTTCAGTATAAGGCATGTATTAAGATTATGAGATATTGAGATTAAAAGATATTGAGACTGTAAGATGTTGAGACTATTAGATATTTAGATTTTAAGATGTTGAGATTATAAGAATTTTATTAACTGATAACTGATAACTGACTACTGATCACTAATAACTTATTACTTATCACTTATCACTATTCTAAACAGCAATCGCACTTGTTACTTTCCGGGCCGCATCTTCTAAATTGGCGGCGACCAGGAATTTTAATCCGGAGTTTTGCAGAATATCGGCAGCCAGTTCTGCGTTTGTTCCGGCAAGACGGATAATAATCGGAACTTGTATATCGGCCTTCTTTGCTGCCTCAATCACGCCGGCTGCAACACGGTCGCATCGTACAATCCCGCCGAAAATGTTAACTAGAATCGCTTTGATATTTTCATCTTTGAGAATAATCTTAAATCCGGCTTCAACTGTTTGCGCGCTTGCTCCGCCGCCGACATCGAGAAAGTTCGCCGGCATACCGCCGGCCAGCTTTATCATATCCATCGTCGCCATTGCAAGTCCTGCGCCGTTCACCATGCAGCCGACATTCCCGTTAAGTTTAATGTAGTTAAGGTTCAAAGCTGATGCTTCAACTTCCACTGCATCCTCTTCATCGATATCGCGGAGATCTTCGTATTCCGGATGGCGGAATAATGCATTATCATCGAAGTTTATCTTTGCATCGAGAGCAACCACATGGCCTTCTTGAGTAATCACAAGAGGATTTATTTCAGCAAGCGATGCATCGGACGTGTCATATGCTTTATAGAGAGCCATTAAGAATTTCACGCCATTCTTCAATGCATCACCTGTCAAGTCAAGCCGGCTGCACAGCGAACGTGCTTGAAACTGCTGCAATCCGACAGCCGGATCAATTTCTTCTTTTAAAATTTTTTCCGGCATTTCAGCGGCAGCCTTTTCAATTTCCATTCCGCCTTCCGCGGAAGCCATTACGACATTTCGTGCGCGCTGACGATCAAGCGTTATTCCGACATACAACTCACGTGCAATATTCATTCCCTGCTCAACAAGAATCCGCCTGACAATACGTCCCTCCGGGCATGTTTGATGAGTGATAAGACGCATACCGAGAATTTCACCCGCATGTTCCCGGACTTCTTCGTAACTTTGTGCAAGCTTCACACCTCCGCCTTTACCGCGGCCGCCGGCATGTATCTGCGCTTTTATTACCCATACGCTGCCTCCGATTTTTTCCGCTGCTTTCACTGCTTCATCGATCGTAAAGGCAACGTAGCCATGCGGGACAGTCACTCCGTATTTTTTTAAGATTTCTTTTCCCTGATACTCATGAATTTTCATAATATATTCCTTAGAAATATGCGTCTATGTGTCAGATCGTGCATAATCCATACCGATATCCGTCTGTGAAGAACGCCATTCCTCAATTTCTTTTACTGCATCGAGATATTCCGGAATTGGAACAAACACCTTTACCGGTTTATTAATATTGCTGCGCGAGATAGGCGAATCGCCTCCTCCACCCCATATAAAACCAATCGAATTAAAATTCTGACCCAGTACTTTATGGCCGGTTGATTCTAATAGGGATTTCACCAATTCCGCATCTGCAATTTCAGCGGATTGAAACACTTCTGCCCAGTCCTGCTCGACTACTACCTCCTCATGAAGGGAACACAAGCAGCGCCCATTCACTTCTCTACCGCATTCTTTGCAGCATACTTTATGACAAATGATACAGACACCGCTTGCTTTGTTTTTCGGATGTTCGTCGCAAAAAATTTCTGCATCTCTGATATATATCGTGCCGCAATGCGGACAAAAATCACTGTCGTCCGTTATTTCTTCGTTACAATAGGAACAATGTATATATGAAGACATAAGATTTTCGATTTAATGATTTGCGATTTGGAGATTTCAGATTTTGTGATTTAGTGATTTAGTGATTTATTATTTGACAAATCATCAAGTCGAAAATCAACAAATCACTAAATGCTATATCTTCTCCGATAAAACTTTCGCCTGCATAAAGAGCAGCAGATAATCTCTTCCTCCCGCTTTTGAGTCAGTGCCGGACAAATTGAATCCTCCGAACGGGTGCACGCCGACAAGGGCTCCCGTAATTTTACGATTCACATAGAAATTTCCAACGTGGAATATTTCCTTCGCCTTCTCAATTTTCTTCCTGTTATTTGTCCATACACCGCCGGTAAGCCCGAACTCTGTATTGTTTGCTATTTCGAGTGCATGGTCGAAATCTCTGGCTTTGATAACGGCAAGCACAGGGCCGAAAATTTCCTCCTGTGCAATAGTTGCCATCGGATTGACTACGGCAATCAATGTCGGTTGTATAAAATATCCGTCTCCCGCTGCTTTTGCCCCGCCGCAAATCAAATATCCGCCTTCTTCCATCCCCTTTTTAATATAAGAAAGAATTTTCTCTTCCGAACTTTTATTAATGACCGGACCCATATAATTGGCCGGGTTATCTGATTCGCCAATTGTAAGTTTATCGACTTTAGCTTTTAAAATTTCAAGAAATTTATCGTATATTTTTTCCACCACGATGACGCGCGAAGCTGCCGAACATTTTTGCCCCTGGAAACCAAACGCAGACGCTATAACTGCTTGCGCTGCTTTATCAAGATCCGTTTGATCGTCAATAATAATCGAATCTTTTCCACCCATTTCGATAACAACTCGTTTCAGCCATTTCTGTCCGGTCTGTACTTTCGATGCCAGTTCGTTTATATGGATTCCAACTTCCTTCGAGCCTGTGAAAGATATAAAACGAGTTTTGGGATGCCCGACTAGAACATCGCCTACTGATGCACTGGAACAGGTTAGAAAATTTATCACTCCTGCCGGCAAACCGGCCTCCCGCATTAAATTAAAAAACATCCAGCCGGTCAGCGGAGAATCGCCGGAGGGTTTCAATACAACCGTGTTGCCTGTAACAATAGCAGCTGAAGTCATGCCGGTTAGAATCGCCAGCGGAAAATTCCAGGGCGGAATCACTATACCGACTCCAAGCGGTATATATCTCAACTCGTTTTTCTCGCCTGGAAATCTGGTAATCGGCTGCCGTGCCGCATAACGAAGTATTTCGCGCGCATAGAACTCAAGAAAATCGATCGCTTCGGCTGTATCTGCATCTGCTTCCGGCCAGGTCTTGCCGACTTCATAAACCATTAGTGCGCTGAATTCGTGTTTTCTCTGCCGCATCAGCCTTGCAGCCTTAAGAAGGTACTCGGCACGTTTCTTTGGATTGACTAATTTCCATTCTTTGAACTTGGCAGTTGCGGTCTCAATAGCTTTATTTGCCAAATCCGGATTTGCCTTCGAGAATACGCCGACAACTTGATCGGGACGAGAAGGATTAATTGAAATTGACTTATCCTCAGTGTGAATTTCTTCGCTGCCGATAAAAAGCGGATACTCCCTTCCTAAAGTTACCTTCACATACTCAAGCGCTTTTTCCATCGCTCTACGATTAACAGGCCTGGAAAAATCAGTCGGCTGCTCGTTCTTAAAAGGTTTTATCGGCATTGTAATGCTCCGGTTACTTAGGACAAATAATAACGCCCGAAAATATAACGCTTTGTCTTATTTACTCATAGGCTCATAGGCTCATAGACTCATATACTCATCTGCTCATAGGCTCTCAGACTTTAATTTACCAATTATTTAGGAATATTTCAGGCAGCAACGAATTATCATCTAAAAGAATCTATAACTTATACCGAATTCTATTGTAGGGAACCGATAATTACTATTTCCGGAATTAAAGAGTGAATAGCGATCTTGATACTGTTCCGTATACGAGCAGCTCGCATTGAAGCTGACGTTATTTTCAATAAAAAATCGGAAGGAAATGCCGGTGTTATACCGAATATACCTCAAAAATTCGTTTTCGCTTGCACTTTGATAAGGTGATGTAGAACGTATGATCGAACCTGATATTGCCGCATCTATACGTTCGCCGATCTGATAGATTCCGGTAATCTGAAACCTGTAATCGATTTTCCTTTGATAATCTATCCGGGGAACATTCAATGAAAAGTTTGAATTCACCTGAAGATTCAAAGTGACCGGATAACCATAATCAAATGAAAACGAAAAATAATCACGAAAATACCAGAGATAGTCTGAAGTGTAACTGCCGCTGCCGGATAGATCTCTGGCATCGATTTCTTCCGTGAATTTGCGTTGTATGCTGATTCTTGCTCTCCATCCGAATAAACGCGGTTCGATCTGTTCTGAAATGACCTCTACTGCTCTAAGAACCGAATATGCCGTAACGTAATTGTCCCTGAGCACATCCATCTCCTGCAGCAGTATAAATATATCTTCCATAAAGAACTTTGTATATTTTTCTTGTGAATACACAAACTCAACTTTTCTCTCAAATATATCCACAATTCGAAGCACTTCATCTTTTGTCAGAGTCCGAACAAGCATGCTGTCTTCCACAAGCTTATCCAGTATACGAAGTACAGCAAAGACTGAAGTGCCGTCGCGGAGTTTCCCATATCCGACACCGCCGCCAATGACTGCATTTAGGTAACAATTTTTTGTATAGGTTGAATCGAAAAAGTCGGATCCGTCAGAAAAGTAGACATTGAAATTTTCCATGTTCTGAGTGAAAGAATATTCTCCTGATCCCTCTGCAAACCAGAACCAAGTGTCGGGAACCAAATAATTCGAATACCTGATATCAGGCGATATGCTTACACTATAATACTCTTGCAGCTGTGATGATTCATAGTATGGAGTTGCATATGAATAGCTCCCGTTACCGCTTTGATAAGTCAGTCCGCCTGATAACTGTGCTCCGATTTCAAGTGAATTGCTCTCATTGAAACCTGCAAAATTATATGCCAGCGCCGATTGATAATTTGAATACCTGGATAAGCTCGAATAATGGTCTTGGAGCGCTCCAAAAGAATAGTCGGTGTAATTATGATCTGTTCTGTTCCATCCTCCGGACAGGCTGCCGGTCAGCCTTTGATATTTCGTCTCCGGAATACGGAAATCCCGGATAGATATATCCTCTTGTGCTAAAAGCACATCCGGCATAATAACTAGTATGACGATAAGGAACGACTTAATAATAAACGATATATTTTTAAA
>CAZYAM010000019.1:0-35558 GCA_964645575.1 uncultured Ignavibacteriaceae bacterium | reverse complement strand
CAGGCTAAACCTGCTCTTGCACCTCAGGATTCGAAATCATCAATATCGTTTGACATCGACAAAATCAAACGTGAACTAAAGATCGACAGCCTGCTGAATCCAAAGAATCTTGCCACCTATCGTCAGATTGATTCATTGAAAAAACAAATCAACGATGCAGGCGTGCAATGGAAAACGACGTTGGATGAAATTGATAAATCGAAAGCTAAACTTGCCGATATCGAAACACGGGCAAAAGCAATTAACATCAATAATATTAAAACTGTTCAAGCGGCAAGCGATGCATTGAATAATGCAAATATCATTCTAACCAATGCAAACGAAATTAAAAATACTTTTCAAACTCAGAAAACCCTTCTCACGGACGATGTGAACAAATTCAGCGAATCCATAAAAAATCTGGATGATCTAGTAGCCAAGGATTTTCGCAATTTATTGAATATGGCACATCTTCCGGATGTCTCTATGAAAGGCCTCGCCGAAATGCTCCTCGGCAAGGAAATCCTCTCAAAAGCATATGAGTATCTGGGATATGTAGAAACGGCTAAAAATAAAATTCAAAATTCTTCCGACAAACCTCCAATTGAGACACCGGCACGTTTTAAGGGACAAAATATTTACTTTCCCATCGAGCGCGCTTATCCAAAAATGTGGATTAAAAAGGTTCTGATTTCCGGTGGTACTGATAAATCACAAGATCCACAGTATTTCTATGCTAAAGGCGAGGTCTTAAATATTACTAATAATCAGCGAATTACTGGATTCCCGTTAACTTTTAACTTGTCTGCTACAAAAGGCGGAACGACAACATTGTCTCTGGGAGCTTCTATTGACCGCCGAAAAGAACTTCCTGTTGATAAATATAATGCCGTTCTTACAGGGCTGCCGCTCAAACAAATGTCCCTCGGCCAAGCCAATTTCCTTCCGGCTACAATAACAAATGCTTTTGCAAATGCTTCTATTACAGTTATTATACCCGGCAATAAATTTGATTCGCATACAAAAATATTCCTTAATAATATGAACTTGGTGTTTCTGCGCGATCCGCAAAGTATCGTTGAACGAATCGTTCGGGATGTGCTTGCTTCTATCCATGGTTTTAATGTAGATTTGCGTATGTGGCGCAACGAGAACAAGTTCGATGTTTCTTTTACCACCGATCTTGATGATCAGCTTGTTTCAAGTACAAAGAAAGTCATTGGCGATGAGATCACAAAGATTCAAAACGATCTTCGTAATAAATTAAATGCAAAAATTACCGAGAAACGCACAGAATTGGAAAAGCTGTATAATGAAAAACGCGAAATAGTTATGAGCAAGTTAAAAGAATATGAAAATATATTTAACGAAAAACTTGCACTCGTTGAATCAAAAAAGAAAGAAATTGAAAATCGTATTGAACAAGAGAAGAAGAAACAAACAGACGATGTTACAAAAAAGGCAAAAGATGCTTTAAAGGGGATTTTTAAATAGAATCTTTAGGACGGTACAGAAGAATTAATAAAAAAGCCTCTTTATAAAAGAGGCTTTTTTTACACAAGTCTATTTATGTTTACTTTTTTTTAGCCTTAATTTCTTTTAACGATACCGTTTTTTCTGTTTCTCGGTCTTTTTCCGCAATGGTTTTTTGTTTTTTTCTGTACTTTTAGCTTTCAATACAACTTGTTTTTCCTTCTTCAGATTTCCTTTTCCTCCGTTATCCGTTTGAGTTTTTAAAACAGATTTTCCTGTCGATAATGATTTCTCTTTTTCTGCAAGCTGCTTATCTTCTTCCTCCTCGGCAACGACAGCTGCAACGGCAGCAACTTTATCGCCCTCATTCAACCGTATAAGATGTACTCCTTGTGTATTTCGTCCGGCAACACGAATATCAGACACATGCTGGCGAATAACCATTCCGTCGCTGGTCACAATGACAACATCGTCTGTATTAATGACTTCTTTAATTGCCATCATTTTACCTGTTTTTTCAGATGTTTTTACAGTAAAGATACCTTTACCGCCTCTATGACTCGTGCGGTATTCGTTCTCTTCACTGCGTTTTCCGAAACCTTTTTGTGTTGCAACAAGTATTGTTGTTCCTTTTCGCTGCAAATTCACTGCGCCTATTACTTTATCGCCTTTCTTAAGTCGAATGCCGCGTACTCCTGTAGCTGTGCGTCCCATAGGACGAATTTCATTTTCGTGGAAGCGGATAGCCATACCGTTATACGTACCTATTATGATATCCTGAACACCATCGGTCATCTTTACATCTGTTAATTGATCGTCATTCTTTAAATTTGCCGCTACTATGCCGCTTCTACGCGGATTGCTAAATTCTGAAAGCACAACTTTCTTAACCAGTCCCTGCTCTGAGAACATAAAAACGAAATGATTTTCATCGAATTCTTTTACTGCAATAAACGATGCAATTTCCTCTTTATGATCTTTCGATATTAAATTATTTATCGATTTTCCTTTAGTTGTTCTTCCACCTTCCGGAATCTCAAAAACTTTCAGCCAATAGCACCTGCCTTTGTTAGTGAAAATAAGGACATAGTTATGTGTGCTGGCAATAAACATGTGCGCCACAAAATCGTCTTCGCGTGTAGCTGCTCCTGTAACACCTTTTCCGCCGCGTGATTGCCGCCTATATCCCGATACAGGGTATCTTTTTATGAAACCGCCATGGCTGATCGTTACCACGACTTCCTCTTCTGCGATTATGTCTTCTATACGAAATTCTTCTGCCTTGTAAATAATCTCGGTACGCCTATCATCGCCGTATTTTTCTTTTATCTCTGTCAGTTCTTCTTCTATAATTTTCATCTGAAGCTGTTTGCTCTTGAGAATTGTCTTTAATTTCTCAATGAGCTTAATCATTTCTTTGTATTCATCTTCCACTTTCTTGCGCTCAAGGCCCGTCAGACGCTGTAGCCGCATATCAAGAATCGCTTTTGCCTGAATCTCAGAAAGCTTGAATTTTTTCATTAAACCGAGCTTTGCGCTTTCCACATCTTTCGATTTCTTGATAAGTGCAATCACTGCATCAATACTATCGAGAGCAATTATATATCCTTCGAGGATGTGTGCTCGTTTCTCTGCTTCATCTAAATCATACTTCGTACGGCGTACAATAACCTCATTTCGATGTTCAATGAAATGCCGGATGAATTCGCGCAATTGCAGAACTTGAGGACGGTTGTCAACTAATGCTAAGAGATTAACGCCGAATGTCGTCTGCATCTGTGTATGTTTATAGAGATTGTTGAGCACTACTTCTGCATTAGCCTCGCGTTTGAGTTCTATAACAATACGTAATCCATCGCGATCCGATTCATCGCGTATATCGGAAATATCCTCTAAATTTTTATCGGTAACGAGTTCGGCGATTTTTTCGATCAACGACGCTTTATTAACTTGATAAGGCAGCTCCGTAACGATGATCCGCTGTCTGTCTCCTTTACCGGTTTCGATGTTTGCCCTTGCACGCACAACGATTTTGCCGCGCCCTTTTGTATAAGCGTCTTTTACGCCTTCATATCCATAAATGATACCTCCTGTCGGAAAATCCGGCGCAAGTATATTTTTCATCAGCTTTTCATTGCTGATTGACGGATCTTTTATATAGGCCATGCAGCCGTCAATAACCTCTCGTAGGTTGTGAGGTGGTATATTTGTTGCCATACCGACTGCAATACCGCTGGTTCCGTTACATAGCAAATTTGGGATAAGTGCCGGTAAAACTGATGGTTCCTGTAATGTGTCATCAAAATTCGGTACAAAATTTACGGTGTTTTTTTCCAGGTCCCTCAGCATCTCTTCCGCGACACGTGTAAGACGGGCTTCTGTATAACGCATTGCCGCTGGCGAATCACCGTCAACTGATCCAAAGTTACCCTGTCCATCTACCAGCATATATCGCATAGAAAATTCTTGTGCCATGCGCACCATTGTATCATATACTGCTGTATCGCCATGCGGATGGTACTTTCCAAGCACTTCACCGACTATTCTTGCGCTTTTCTTATATGCCTTGTTGCTTGCCAGGCCTAGCCCCTGCATACCGAATAAAACACGCCTATGTACAGGCTTTAGACCATCACGAACATCGGGCAGTGCACGTGATACTATTACCGACATCGAATAATCGATGTACGATCCTTTCATTTCATCTTCGATATCTACAGGTACTGTTTTTTCACTTACTGTTGCCATGGATTATCTTTATTTTTGCTTCATCACGTGAATTTAAAATCCCATTTTATTCAAAACAAAATCAATTTTCCCCTTCCATCCCAATCCATAACCAAAACGAGAGGCTGTACCACGCCATCTATGTTCAATAAAATTTTCGATTGGAAATGAGTTTAATTTGTATCCATTTTTTTGTGCATCAATAAAATTCTTCATAACGGGTTGTCCATGATGTTCGAATGGGGGGAAATACGAGTACAAACTACGGCGCAGCATCATATATGCCGGTGTAAGTATTGTATTTCCTTTTTCAACGAGGAATCCCCGTTTATTAACGGTTATTTGCCGTCCAATTCCATAATTTTTTTCTGATGATTCAAGTTTTGCAAGCATTGGCTCAAGAAAACCGCCACATTTTGTTTTTGTGTCTGAATCAAGAAAAAAAACAAAATCCTCTTTTACCATATTTAACGCATAATTCATTGCAGGGCCATGATAAATATTTCTATCCAGCATCAGCATCTCGGTATTATGCGGCATATCTTTTCTCATGCTTTCAATAATTTCTCTGGAATTATCCTTTGATCCATTATCTATAATCGTTATTGATGAGTTTATATAAAATTTCCTAAAAGATTCTAATGCGGTTTTCAAAAGATCAGGTGTTTGGAAATTAATAACGACTATGCGGATCTTGTTATACATCAAGATTTCTCACATATTTAGCATTCTTTTCTATAAAGTTGCGTCTCGGTTCTACTTCGTCACCCATTAGAATTGAAAACGTACGGTCTGCATCTGCTGCATTTTCAATTGTCACCTGTAGAACCGTCCGTGTCTCCGGATTCATCGTCGTAGACCACAGTTGTTCAGGATTCATTTCGCCAAGACCCTTAAACCGTGAAATCACAATACCGCTTTCCTTAACTATCGTTCCTTCTTCTGTAACTGCAAGTTTTTCTTCTTTTTCTTCCTTTTCTATTTTACTTTTCTTTTCGCTTTTTACACGTTTAATGATATCATCGCGTTCTTCTTCATCATATGCATAAAATTCTTGTTTTCCTTTCTTCAGTTTATAAAGAGGCGGCTGTGCGATATAGAGATGGCCCAATTCTATAATTTCTTTCATATATCTGAAAAACAGAGTCAGCAGCAATGTGCGAATATGTGAACCGTCAACATCGGCATCGCACATAATTATGATCTTACCGTAACGTATCTTGCTGGCATCAAACGTTTCACCCATTCCGGCACCAATAACTGTAAATATTGCCCGAATTTCATCATTTTCCAGGATTTTATGCAGTCTTGCTTTCTCAACATTTAGTATCTTACCCTTAAGCGGAAGAATTGCTTGAAATCTCCTATCTCTTCCCTGCTTTGCGCTGCCGCCGGCAGAGTCACCCTCAACAATATAGATCTCACAATGTTCAGGATCATTAATAGAACAATCTGCCAGTTTACCGGGCAATCCGCCGCCGTCAAATGCATTTTTTCGCCTTGTAATATCTCTTGCTTTTCGTGCAGCCTCACGCGCCTCTGCCGCCCGCAGACATTTATCTATTATCCGTTTTGCATCTGGTGAATTTTCTTCCAGCCAATCGGATAATTGCGGACCAAAGATCGATTCCACAATACTTTTTACCTCGCTGTTTCCAAGTTTGGTTTTTGTTTGACCCTCAAATTGTGGTTCCGGCACTTTTACGCTTATTACCGTTGTCAAACCTTCACGAAAATCGTCACCCGTTAATTGCACTCCGCCTTCTTTTACTAATCCGTTTTTTGACGCATAGTTGTTTAATGTGCGTGTCAGTGCAGTCCTGAATCCTACAAGATGTGTTCCTCCCTCGTGTGTGTTTATATTATTTACATAACTAAAAACGTTTTCGTTGTAATGATCGTTATACTGGAGCGCTATTTCAACTTCTACTGTACGATTGTTTTCGTCTTTCGCATCTCCTTTTGCATACATGATTTTTTTCATAATAGATGGACGCGATGAATCGATGTACTTAACAAATTCTGTTATACCGCCTTTGAAGTGAAAGGTTTCTTCCTCCTTCATGTTTTTACGTTCATCTTTTATTTTTAAAGTAACTTCAGAATTCAAAAATGCAAGTTCTCGCAATCGTTCTGCAATTGTTTCAAATTTAAATATTCTGTTTTTAAATATTGTCCCGTCCGGTATAAATGTTGTCTTTGTTCCTGTCTTTCCGCTCTCAACTTTGCCGATCATTTTTACCGGTGCAACGGGATCCCCTTTCTTATATTTCTGATAATAGCCTTTTCCCTCTCGCCTTACTTCCACTTCCATTTGCTCGCTCAGTGCATTCACTACAGATACTCCAACGCCATGAAGACCTCCAGAGACTTTATATGAATGCTTATCAAATTTTCCTCCTGCATGAAGAACCGTCATAACGACTTCGAGCGCTGACCTTTTTTCCCCTTTATGAATATCTGTCGGTATTCCACGTCCATCATCTTCAACAGTAACCGATCCATCATTGTTTATATATACGCGTATATTCTTACAGAATCCTGCAAGTGCCTCATCGATAGAATTATCTACTACTTCATATACAAGATGATGAAGACCGCGCGCGCTGACATCTCCAATGTACATTGCGGGCCGACGTCGAACGGCCTCTAATCCTTTAAGAACAGTAATATCCTCGGCTGTATAATCGCCGGTAATAACATCTCCCTTTATATTAACTTTTTTAGATTTTTTTTCTTTCACTTTGCTTCCATAATAAGTTTTTTAATTCAACGAAACTTTATGTCTTTCACAATCTCAATTCCAATAAAATTATTTAGTTTATCAATAATATCTTTCTTACGCATCGTTAGCTCGTTTCTCCATGTGCTTGTTTTTACATTTACAAACAAAACTCCGTTTATAATTCGTGTTGCTGTTGTCATTTTCGCTATTTGCTTTCCAACCACCGAATCCCAATAGACAACTGCATCCAATTCTTTTAATTTCTTTTTTATCCCTAAGTTATTTACCAATTCATCTATTGCAATTTCAATGGATTTAATTGATTTTTGCTGAATCTTCGACACGTTCTATTCTTCCATCTTTTATAAAGAATTTACGCAGTTTCGCTGAAACAGCAGGTAATCCGTCAAGTGCATTTTCATTTGTTGAAGTAATAAAAACTTGACCCGTATCGGCTGCTGCTCTTATCAATTTATGACATCTTTTTTTATCTAACTCACTTAATACATCATCAAGCAATAAAATGGGATTCTCATTACACTGGCTCTTTAGATAATAGAATTCAGCTAACTTCAACGCCACTAGAAACGTTTTATGCTGACCCTGAGATGCAAAATTCTTAACATCCAGATCATTTATCCTAAATATGAAATCGTCCCTATGGGGACCCAATATTGTATACCCAAGTCGTAACTCTTCCAGATATTGGCTTTCTATAGCCGTTCTAAATGTTTCCTCGATCGTATCATTATTGTTACCTACAGATTCTACTGACGGTGAATAAATAATTTTTGGGTTTTCTGCTGTGCCAGATATTTGTCTATAGGAATCATAAATTATTTTGTAAAAATCTTCAATAAATTCTTTTCTTTTTTTCATTATAATTGAACCATTTTTTATAAGACTATAATTCCATGGTTCAATTTCCTCTTTTTTTTCATTACGTGTTATCTGTATGTCATTTATCATTTTATTCCGCTGTTTTAGTACTCTTCTGTACTCTATCAGACTATCTAAATATTTTCTGTTCGATTGTGACAGAACAAAATCTATAAATTTTCTCCTATCTGCAGGAGATCCTAGTGTTATAGCGTTTTTCTCTGGTGAAAGTATAACCGCTGGAAACCGGCCTATAAGTGTTGACGCTTTATCGATTCTTGATTTGTTTACCGTAACAGTTTTTTGATTTAATATCCGATCAAAGTTTATTCTAATTTCATATTCTACTCCACTATCAGACAGCAATAAACCTGTTACAGCAAAACCATTTTCGCCAATTTTTGTTACTATAGAATCACTTGATGCATAAAAACTTTTTGCTAAGCATAAATATGATATACTTTCAAGTATATTTGTTTTTCCTTCCCCGTTGTTGCCCAAAAAAAGATTTATCCCCGGTGAGCAATTAATAGAGGTTGAGCTATGATTCCTAAAATTATAAATTACTATGTGCTGCAGATTCAAATCTAATTTGCCTTATTTACAACACGATAGCCCCAAATCACTTTAAGGATGGGGCTATTCAAGCTGCAACCAACAACACATGATTCATGATTATACATTAAGACGCATCGGCATAACAAGCATTAAAACATCTTCATTATCTTTCATCGTCGTTGGTTTTATTATTGCCGCTTTTACAGAACTACAAAAATTAAAAATTACTTCCGTTGAATCTATATGTGAAAGAATATCAATAAGATATATTGCATTAAAACCTATTTCTATGTTTTCGGCAGAATATTTACATACAACTTTCTCTTTTGCTTCGCCTCCAAAATCAATATCTTCAGCCATTATTTTTAACTCGTCGTTTTTCATTGAAAAACGTATTTGATGGGTTGTATTGCTTGAGTAGAGAGATACTCTTTTAACTGCTGATAAGAGTATGTTTCTATCTACAGTAAGATTTTTGTCGTTTTCAAGAGGTATTACGCTTTCATAATTCGGATAACTTTCTTCAATGAGTCGTGAGGTTAGCGTAAAATTCTTAAAAGAAAATTTTATATGAGTCGTACTAAATGAAATCGTGTTTTTTCCATCTTCGTTTGCTTTTGAAACTAAATTAAGTGCTTTTGATGGAATTATTATGTCTTTTTGTGCTTTTACCTGTGGTAAATTTGTATAAATTATACGTACTAATCTATGTCCGTCTGTCGCAACAGCACGCATTTCTCCGTCTTTTATCTGAAGAAGCAGTCCTGTCATCGCAGGACGAAGTTCGTCTGTACTAACAGAAAAAACTGTTTTTGTGACCATTGACTCTATTATTTCACCATCAAATTTAAACTCGCTTCCAATTTTAAATTCTGGTATAGCCGGATAATCTTTGCTTGATTCCCCTATTAGATTATATTCGCCGTTTTCAGTTATCATTCTTATTTTATTCGTTGTTATATCGGCATTAAATACAATTTGTGCGTCCGGTAATGCTTTTAATGTATCCAGAACTCTCTTTGCCGGTACGGCAATTGAACCGTTTTCACTCCCCCTAACATCTAAAATTGCCGACATTGATATTTCCATGTCTGTAGCAATAAGCAAAAGTTTATTCTCTGTTAGTGAGAATAGAATATTTTCTAGGATTGGCAAAGTTGATTTTGAAGGTACAACACCACTGATTTTATTCAGTGATTTTTGTAGTTCGTTACTTTCTACGGTAAACTTCATTCATATAACTCCTTTAAATCAACATCTTTATCTTTGTTTTATTAAAATTACCAAAATTTTTACAAATACACAATAAACAATAGATAAGAATAATATTTTAAATTATTATATTGTTTATTATATATATGTTAATAATGTGGAAAAGACAAAAAAACACAAAAACAAGCATATTAAAGAGTTATAAACAAGAAAAAATATTGTTTAAATAGTGTTTAAAAAAAGAGAATTTTAAACAAAAAGTTTAATAAAAGAAAACAAAGATAGACTTTGTAACTTTAAAAACATATTATAAACCTTTAAAAATTTTTTAATATGGATTTACACACTTGTCCAATTTGATTCACTTTCAAGACTTATGAACTATAACTCAATTTATTTTGGACAGCAGTGATGGATTTATATTAATTACTCGTTTAACTCAATTTTTTTGCGGATTTTATCAACATGTTGTTTATAAATAATATCAGTTTTTAAAAATTCTTCTACTGCTTGACATGCATGAATAACAGTGCTGTGATCCCTACCGCCAAAATGGAGGCCAATAGTTTTTAAAGATGAATTTGTAAATTCTTTTGATAAAAACATAGCAGTCTGTCTTGCGATTACTACTTCATGACGTCTAGTTTTAGCCCGAAGAAGATCTAAAGGAATATCGAAATAATTACAAACAAATTTCTGAATTTGGTCTATACTTAAAGGTGCACGAAGATCATTAACTATGACACGTAAAACATCTTTTGCAAGGTCAATACCAATCTCACGATTTTCAAGTGATGCTCTTGCAAAAAGGCTTATAAGGCATCCCTCTAATTCACGAATGTTACTCTTAACATTTGCAGCAATAAAATCTACAACTTCAGAAGGAAGCTCAAGGGAATTTTCTTCGCTTTTCTTTTGAAGTATAGCAATTCTTGTCTCTAAATCAGGAGGTTGTATATCTGCTGTAAGTCCGCATTGAAAACGTGAAATTAAACGTTCATCTAAACCTCGTAATTCCTTAGGAGGAACATCTGAAGAAAGGACAATTTGTTTGCCATGTTGGTATAATGCATTAAATGTGTGAAAAAAATTATCTTGTGTTTTTTCTTTTCCGGAGAAAAACTGTATGTCGTCAACTACCAATAAATCCATGCTTCTATAAAAAGAAGAAAATTCCTGTACTTTATCACCTTGAATTGCTTCAACAAAATCAACTGTAAATTTTTCACTTGAAAGATAAGCTATTCGCTTTGCTTTTCCATTTGTTGAGGCATGATTTCCAAGTGCGTGCATTAAATGCGTTTTGCCAAGTCCGGTGCCGCCATATAATACAAGTGGATTAAATGAAGTGCCGCCAGGATTATTTGCAACAGCTAAAGCTGCAGCTCTTGCAAGCTGATTACAATCACCTTTGATAAAATTTTCAAAAGTATAACGAGGATTAAAATTACTCCTTATAGATTGAAGATTTTCTGTTCTAAGTGAAACATGGGGTGTAAAAGGCTGAGTACGTACAAAATCGTTGTTTGATGAAACAAGTTCAAAATTAGAATTGTCTTGAGGTACGGATAAATTCTCCTCAGAAGTTACAACATAATAAAGCATGCCGTTTTCACCAATAACAGCTGTTATTGTATTATGAAGTAAAGTATTATAATGCTCTTCAAGCCAATCGTAAAAGAATTGACTAGGAACTTGGACGGTTAAATCATTTCCGTTCATTTGAATGGGAACAATAGGTTGAAACCATGTCTTAAAACTTAATGTAGAAATTTTATCCTTAATAATTTTTAAGCATTGTTCCCAAGTTTTATCTGCAAGATTTTGATTATCAACAAATTGATCGGAATGAACAGGCAACGTCATAATGCACTCCAGAGAAGAGCCAGAAAATCAAAATAAAAACAACTTATCAACAATTATACCAACAAATCGAAGTCGTACGAAAAAGACAGCTAAACCAATAATAAATAAGAATATGCCAATATAATATCGAAAACCATAACTAAGCGCTATTCAATTTCCACAAGTTATCCACAATAAGTTACGGTATAACGAGTGGGCTTAATAATAGCACCAATGAAGGCGGCATGCAAGTGGAATTTTTACAAATTAAAAATATTTATTTGTTGAAATAATAGTCTCCTTGTTTGTACATCAATATTTTTGTAAATTTAAATTAGGTTAGTAAAAATAGCTCCAGAAAAAAAGGAAATATACATACATGAAACAAACATATCAGCCACACAAAAGAAAAAGAAAAAACACACATGGATTTCGCGCAAGAATGGCGAAGAAAAACGGCAGAAAAGTAATTAATAGGCGACGAGCGACAGGAAGGAAGAAACTCACAGTTAGCGACGAGAGATAAAAAATCTGCTTGAAAAACAGGGGCAACATGCCTCAATTAAAGCCATCGATTAAAAATTTAAAAGGATTTGGAACATTCACAAAAGTTATTACTAGAGGTAAAAGGTATGAAAAGCAGCCTATAAAAGCTTTTGTGATTAAAACTATTTCGGAAAAAACATCTCTACATGTTGGTTATACAGTAAAAAAGCGAATAAGAAAAAGTGCTCACCGAAATAGAATAAAAAGATTAATGAGAGAAGCGTTTTTTGCCGAAAAGGCGGAGTTCATTAGAAAGATAGGTCCTGAAACGCTTGTTGAAATTGTATTTATGTATAACGGAAACACGGAAATCGCACCAACAATGGTGCGATTCTCATCTATAACCAGAGCTTTTTCTGATCTTTGTACAATTATTTTTAAAGATTAGCATAGTGATAGAAAAATGAAAAATATATTAATATATATAATTCGAATTTATCAATACGCAATATCACCACTGATGCCGTTTAATCATTGCCGTTTTTATCCATCATGCTCAGAATACTCTCTTGAAGCAATTAATACGCATGGAGTACTATGCGGATTAATGCTTGCATTACGAAGAATTTTAAGATGTCATCCATTTAGTAAATCGGGCGGATTTGATCCCGTTCCTTAATTTTTCATAAATAGAATCAAGGTATATTCATTATGGATCGTCAATCAATAATCGGTTTTATTTTAATCTTTGTCGTACTTGTCGTATGGATGTGGCTCAATTCACCTCAGCCAAAACCGAGCCAAACTGAAACTAAAGGAAAAAAAGAACTTGTAAAAGACACGCTCGAAGTTATACCGCAAAAAGTGCGTGAACCAAAGGAAACACAACAGATAGATCCATATGGGAAATACTTTGCAGAGAGAGCTCAGGGTGTAGAAAGAATAATTAATATTGAAACAGATAATTTTTCGGCGGAGATATCTTCAAAAGGAGGCGTACTGCGAAAATGGGAGCTAAAGAAATACAAAACCTGGGATGGCAAACCGGTACAATTAATCGATTATGAGCATAAAGGAGATTTTTCTGTTCTTCTTACAACGACGGACGGACGGGTTATAAATACAAAGAACCTCTATTTTGATGTTTCTTCATCCGCTAATCATGTAAAATTAGAGGAAAACTTTGAATTTGAAATAATTCTTACACTGCCCGCCTCTCAAGGCGGTAGGTTAGTGAAAAAAATGAAGTTTCAGAATGGAAAATATGGTTTTGAGACGGAGATACTGATGGTGGGGCTCGGTCAGGTCGTTGCTAATTACCAGTACGAGGTTGCGTGGGAACATGGAATTCGATATGCAGAAGGAAACAGCATTGATGAATCCGGATTTGCCGCGGCATATGCTTACGCAGGAAAAGAATTAACAGAAATAGATGCTTCAACGGTTGATGAAAAAGTTCAAAAAGAACTATCAGGTGCAATTGAATGGGTAGCAACAAGAAATAAATATTTTGCAGTTGCCCTTATACCGGTAGAAATCAAAAGTGAAGGTGCGTTTATAGAGGGAATACGCACTGCAATGCCGGACAATGGAGCACTGGAGACATACGGCATTGCATTGAAGATGCCTTTTCGTGGTGAAAAAAGTGAAGAAAGCAGATTTAAAATATTTTTAGGTCCATTGGACCATAGCGAACTTAAAAAATATGAGAACGGATTGGAGAATATTATGAGTTTAGGATGGGCATGGCTGATAAGGCCCATTTCTGAATACATTATGCTTCCGCTCTTAAATGCGATACATTACGTTGTTCCTAATTGGGGTGTGGTTATCATTATCTTTTCAATACTCATAAAAATTGCATTGCATCCGTTGTCAAAAAGCCAGATGAAGTCTATGAAAAAGATGCAAAAGCTTCAGCCGTTAATGAATGAATTGCGTGAGAAGTACAAAGATGATCCTCAAAAAATGAATCAGTCTATTATGAATCTTTATAAAGAATACGGTGTAAATCCGGCTGGTGGTTGTTTACCGCTTTTATTACAAATGCCGATTTTGTACGCACTCTATTCAGTATTTCGAGGTGCGATCGAGTTAAGGCAAGCAAATTTCATCGGATGGATTACCGATCTTTCTATTCCAGATGTTATTTACAGACTTCCGTATAAATTGCCGCTGATTGGTATCCAAAATGTTAGCGGTATCGCATTACTGATGGGTATAACAATGTTTTTCCAGACAAAAATGACTACAACAAATCCACAACAGAAAGCGATGGTGTGGATGATGCCAATTATGATGACATTGTTATTCAATGGATTTCCATCAGGATTAAATCTTTACTATGCAGTATTCAATATACTTTCAATCGGACAGCAATTACTAATCAACAAACAACATGACGATGAACCCTTAAGAAAGGTTGAACGAAAGAAAAAGACTCATAGAGGAATATTTAAATATGCGAAAGATTTGCCTCGTTTTAAAAAATGAAGAAAGAAAAAATGTTTTGATATAGAAAACGCCTTGTTGTTGAAAGGCGTTTTTTATTACGTTGTAGAAGGGATTAGCATTTCGTACATTTAATCTGGAGAAAGAAAGAATATGATTGGAAGATTAAAAGATACGATTGCTGCAATTTCAACACCAATAGGAGAAGGTGCAATTTCAGTCATACGTGTAAGCGGCGAATCAGCACGTAAACTTGTAGCCAGCCGTTTTAAAGGTAAGTGTGATATTGTTTATGCAAGAAGCCATACCGCACACTTTGGTCAATTTGTTGACGCAAAAGGGAACCATGTAGACGATGTAATATGTACTGTTTTCATTGCACCAATGTCATATACAGGAGAAGACATCGTTGAAGTGAGCTGTCATGGAGGAGTACATGTCACGCGCCGTGTTCTGGAGTGTCTTTTGGAAACAGGCATAAGACCCGCAGAACCCGGAGAATTTACACAACGTGCCTTCCTGAATGGCAAAATAGACTTATCGCAGGCAGAAGCGATTGCAGATATTATAAAAGCACAGTCAGATAAAGCACATAAAACATCACTGAATCAATTGGAAGGAACACTTTCAAAAGAAATTAAACAAATACAGGATCAGTTAGTGAAGGCAGCAGGGTTAATAGAGCTTGAATTAGATTTTGTTGAAGAAGATATTGAGCTTGTTGACAAAAAAAAGTTCCAGGAAATGATTGAGACCGAAATAAGTATGATAGAAAAACTTTTAGATACTTTTAAATATGGGAAAGTGTGGCGTGAAGGCGTACGGGCGGCACTGGTAGGCATTCCAAATGCCGGTAAGTCGCGTCTATTAAATGCATTACTCCAAGAAGAAAGAGCAATAGTAACAAGTATTCCAGGAACAACACGCGATTTCATTGAAGAAAGAATTGTCATATCAGGAGTACTATTTAGAATAATTGACACAGCAGGATTAAGACAGACAGAGGACTCAATTGAGCAGGAAGGAGTAAAAAGAACCTGGAAGATAGCCAAAAATTCCGACGTAATTGTGCTTATCCACGATAGTACCAGCCTTATAACAAACGATGAATTAGACTTAATAAGATATATTCAGAAAAATTTTCCCGAGATTTATTTGATCATTGCTAACAATAAGATAGATCTTAAGGAAAGAAAATCCATAAATAATGACGAGATAAAAGGAATCCAAATTGTCGGGACATCGGCACTCAGCCATGAAGGAATCGAGCCTTTAAAAATAGGATTAGAACGGTATATTCTGGAAAAAACCCGATCAGACAACAAAGAATCTGTTACAATAACAAATGAACGACATTACAATGCACTGCTTAGGGCAAAAGAGGGATTAACTTCCTCTCTGGAATCGCTAAAATCGGGAGAAAGTGAAGAATTTATTGCACTTGATCTCCGAAGAGCAATAGAAGCAATAGGGGAAATTATCGGAGTAATAACTACAGAAGATATTCTTAATGATATTTTCTCGAAGTTTTGTATTGGTAAATAAGCGATTGTTTCACGTGAAACGAAAATGGAAGACTGACTTTGATAAAAAAGGAAAAAAAAGAGTTTGATGTTATTGTTGGCGGCGGTGGTCATGCCGGAATAGAAGCAGCTCTAGCAGCGGCAAGAATGAATTATCAAGTACTTATGATTACTATGGATAAAAATGCCATAGGAAGAATGTCATGTAACCCTGCAATTGGTGGAACAGCAAAAGGGCATCTAGTTAGAGAAGTTGATGCTCTTGGCGGAGAAATAGCAAAAATTGCGGATGCGACAGGGATACAATTCAGGATGCTGAATTTATCGAAAGGACCGGCAGTCTGGTCACCGCGATGCCAGAGCGATCGTGAATGGTACTCTCGAGAAGCAAAAAGGAGAATAGAAAGCCAACAAGGATTAGAATTACAGGAAGGAATAGTAAAAGATGTAATAGTTGACAATGATTCCCTGAGAAAGCACAATCCCAAGGTTAAGGGTGTTATTCTTCAAGATGGAACAAAATTTTCTTGTAAAACATTCATACTGTGTTCGGGTACATTCCTACACGGATTAATGCATAAAGGAACTAAAACAATAATTGGAGGGAGATATAAGGAGCCGTCATCAGATGGTTTAACGGAAAGTTTAGAGAAGTTGGGATTGATAAGCGGACGGCTTAAGACGGGGACTCCACCACGAGTTGATAAAAATACAATCGATTTTAATAGGATAGAAGAACAACCAAGCGATCAGAATCCAAGGCCGTTTTCTTTCCAGAATACAAGCATATCAAATAAGCTTATATCAATGTTCCTGACATATTCAAACATTGAAACACACGAAATATTAAGAAAAGGATTTGACAGATCGCCTTTATTCACAGGGAGAATAAAAGGAACAGGACCTCGATATTGTCCGGCTATTGAAGTTAAGTTAAATAGATTTGCAGACAAGGAACGACACTATATATTTCTTGAACCCGAAGGTTATGATACTAACGTTGTATATGTAAACGGATATGCAACCAGTCTGCCTGAAGATGTACAATTGGAAGGATTACATTCTATACAGGGACTTGAAAATGTTGTTATGTTGAGGGCAGGATATGCAGTTGAATACGATTATTTTCCTCCGCATCAATTGAAACCATCGCTGGAGACAAAGCTTATAGATGGTCTTTTCCTTGCAGGCCAGGTAAACGGTACCTCAGGTTATGAAGAAGCAGCTGCACAGGGGATTTTAGCAGGTATTAATGCCGTTCAATATATCAAAGAAGAAGATCCGTTGATTTTTCAAAGATCCGAAGCGTATCTTGGTGTATTAATTGATGATCTGGTTAATAGAGAGATTGAAGAACCATATCGTATGTTTACATCGCGAGCAGAGCATCGTCTGATACTTAGGCAGGATAATGCAGATAGGAGATTAATGGAAACAGGTTATAAATTCGGGTTGATACCGGAAGAGGTAATAAAACGTCTACGGAAAAAAGAAGGATTGATTCGAAGAGGTCTAGATTTTTCAAATCAACTTTCGATCGCTCCGAAAGATGTAAATCCATACTTTAAAAAAATTGGGGAAGAACGCATTTCAGAAAATGAAAAGATGGCAAAGTTGCTGAAGCGGCCCAAAGTTACTCTCTCACAGTTCGCACAAACCGCATTTCTCTCATCCAGTTCATACTTTACAAACATTCGTTCTTGCTGTGATGAACAATTATATATGGAAGTAATAGAACAAATTGAAATTGAATTGAAATATGAAGGATATATCAAAAGGCAGCAAGAAGAAGTAGAAAGATTTAAACGATTTGAAATGCTTTGTATACCGAATGATATTGAATATGGAAATATCAAATCATTATCGACCGAGGGCCGGGAAAAGCTTAAAAAGATCCAGCCTGTATCCATAGGTCAGGCATCAAGAATCAATGGTATCACGCCGGCCGATATCTCGGTACTTATGGTATATTTAAGGAATTAGGAGTTATATGTTCCACGTGAAACATAGCATTTAATAATCGGATAATTGAATAATGCGTGCTGAAAAGAAGATTTGGTTTCGTGAGATTTGTTTAAAAAACGGATTTACACCGACCGACGATCAAATTGAACAGTTAGATTACTATGTAGTACTGTTGTTAGAGTGGAATAAAAAAATCAACATAGTATCAAGAAAAGACGAGGAAAACGTCTGGACCTACCACATTTTACACAGTATTTCTATACTTTTTAAAATCGAAATCAAAAGAAATTGTTCCATTGTTGATATTGGAACAGGCGGTGGATTACCGGGAATACCAATTAAAATTCTGCGTCCTGATCTTTCCATTCTTTGTATTGATTCAACAAGCAAGAAAATAAACGCAGTTTTGCAAATGATAAGAGATATTAAATTGAATAATATATTTGCTTTATGGGGAAGGGCAGAGGAATTAGGATTGCATCAGGAACATTCTGGAAAGTATGATTATACCGTTGCACGAGCAGTTGCCCCGTTAAAAGATCTCATTTATTGGTCTAAATCTTTTCTTAAAAGAATCGGCCCAGACAGATTAACTATAGAGACTCGTGAAAACAATCGTATGGGCCTGAATCCTCCGGCTTTAATAGCATTTAAAGGCGGCGATCTGTCAAGAGAAATTGAACTGGCAGAACGAAAATACAATCAGTTAAACATGCAATCAATCGACCTTACCTTTTACGGTTCAGAACAATTAATAGCTTCGGATAAAAAAATATTAGTAGTACATTTCTAATATTAATAAAAACGAAATAGGAAGAAAAGAAATTGTCCAAGTCAAAAATAATATTTGATCAATTGCAAAATTTGATGACAGAACAAAGGAATTCCAATAGTATGGATATAGATACGAAGTCTATTGATGAGATTCTTCATCTTATAAACAGCGAAGATAAAAAGGTTGCACAAGCTGTTGAAGGACAGATACCATATATTGCTAATGCAGTAGGCCTGGTGATTTCCGCGTTTTGGAACAATGGAAGACTTATCTATGTAGGCGCAGGTACAAGCGGAAGGCTTGGTGTGCTGGACGCAGTAGAATGTCCGCCTACGTACGGCACGAATCCAAAAATGGTGCAAGGCATTATTGCCGGCGGTGAGAAAGCGATGTTTAACGCTCAGGAAGGAGCTGAAGACAGAGAAGAAAATGGAGAACGCGATATAAACAAGAAAAAAGTCGGAATTAATGATGTAGTATTTGGAATTGCTGCAAGTCTTCGAACACCATATGTTGTTGGGGCTGTAAAAAGAGCGAAGCAACTTGGTGCACATACAATATATTTGACAACTAATCCCCGCTCGAAATTTGAGCTTCCGGAGTTTGTTGATCTTATTTCTGCAATCGATGTTGCTATTTGTCCGGAGGTTGGGCCGGAAATAATAATGGGTTCTACAAGAATGAAATCGGGAACAGCACAAAAACTTGTTCTTAATATGATAACAACTGCAGCTATGATTAGGCTCGGAAAAGTCTATGAGAACATGATGATTGATCTTAGAACAACAAATTTGAAATTACGCGAACGGGCAAAGAAAATTGTTATGACAGCCTCGGGTGTCTCTTATGACGAAGCAGCGGAGTATTTATTAAAATCGGATTTTCATGTGAAATCGGCACTGGTTATGATTAAAGCAAAAGTTACGTTGAATGAGGCGAAAGCAAGATTGAAACTTGCAAATGGTTTTGTTCGCGTTGCAATAGAGGATAAAGAATATCATATATCATAAGAATCAAATATGTCTAAAATCCCAATAATTGATTTTGACCTTTTTCCTCCTTTCGGAGGATTTCCTAAAGAAGGAATAAGTTTTTTTAAAAGGCTCAAACTAAACAATAATAGGGAATGGTTTGAAAAGAATAAAGAAGAATTTATAAGTAATGTAAAAGAACCGATGCAATCTTATGTCGTGGCATTACAAACATACTTTACTCGTTTTGCACCAGAATTCGATCTTAATCCCAATAGATCTATTTTCAGAATTTATCGCGATGTCCGATTTAGTCCGGATAAAACTCCATATAAAACTCATATCGCTGCACACTTTGTTCTAAGAGGTAAGCCGAAAGGATTTATTGGATCAGGGTACTATATCGAAATAGGTCCGGGTGAACTATATATCGGCGGCGGTATTTATATCCCTGAAGGCGACCAACTGAAAAAAATACGAAAAGCAATTGCTGTACGAGGAAAAGAATTTCTTTCAATTGTGGAGAATCGCAAATTTAAAGAGCTCTTCGCACCATTTGAGTGGAAAAAACTGAAGCGCATTCCTAAAGGATATGAAGAAAACCATCAAATGGCAGAATGGTTGAAGTACAAACAATTCTTTGTCGGAGTCTCTTGGCCTGAGTTGAAATGTTATAAAAAATCATTCGTTAAAGAAACTGCAGCTATTTGCGAAAAACTTACGCCGCTTGTGAGATTTATAAACAGCGCATTATGAAATATATTTTAAATTTGAAATATATTAAATTACGCGATATAATGTTCATAAATACAGGGAAATTATGGTTTTCAGCGGTTTGATTATGATGTTCAATTGCTTCTCCTCAATTTCATGGGTATATTGAAATAATCGATACAATGGGTGTGTCAGCTCAGGCAGACGTGCCCTCTTTTATTTTAGAGTGAATAATTTAGATAAACTATGAGTAATACTGTAAAATCCAATCAAAACATTGAGACATTAGATCAAATTCCAGGCATCCTTCCTGTTCTGTCTCTACGTGATGTAGTTGTTTTTCCTTATATGATTTTTCCGGTACTTGTTGGAAGAGAAACGTCGCTTCGTGCTGCCAACGAGTCTCTTGAACGCGGTAAAAACATTCTGCTGGTTGCACAAAAAAATTCATCAGTTGATGAACCTACTGAAAACGATATTTATCGCGAAGGCACGGTAGCTAAAATACTTCAAATGCTGAAATTACCGAATGGATTAATGAAGATTTTAGTAGACGGCATTGCACAAGCAAAAATAAAGAAATTCATCCCAAATCCGGATTTTCTTGAAGCTGAGATAGTCATTAATCGTATAGATCCGCCGGCGGGACGTGAAATTGAAGCGTTGGTTCGGCATGTTTCTGCACTCTTTACTGAATACATTCATCTCAACCGTAACCTACCGCCCGAAGTGCTGATGGCATATGATGTCATTAAAGAGCCGCAGAGGAAAATGTATTATATCGCATCAAATATTATTCAAAGTGTCGATGTGAAGCAGCGTGTTTTGCAAACTCAGATTTTAAGAGATCAACTCTATGAGCTGTCAAAAATATTAACTACAGAAGTTGATATCCTGAAGATTGAACATGACATTGATACAAAGGTGCAGAATAATATTCAAAAGTCGCAGCGCAAGTTTTTCATTCAAGAACAAATACGAATTCTCCAAGATGAACTCGGTGACGATGAAACATCTCCGGAGCTTGCGAAGTTAAAAGCTCAATTAACTGCAGCAAAAATGCCAAAAGAAGCTGAAGAGAAGGCAATGGAGGAGTTTCAAAAGCTTAAAAAGACATCGCCTATGTCTCCTGAATTTACAGTTACCCGCAATTACCTGGATTGGCTTATATCGATACCATGGCAGAAAAGAACCAAAGACAATTTGAATATTGCTCATGTAAAAGAAATTCTTGATAATGACCATTACGGATTGGACAAACCGAAGGATAGGATTCTAGAACATATTGCTGTGCTGAATCTTGTGAAAGAGATACGCGGTCAAATTCTTTGTTTTGTTGGTCCGCCGGGAGTAGGTAAAACATCACTGGCGAGATCGATTGCCCGGGCGCTGGGCAGAAAATTAGTCCGTATTTCATTGGGCGGAATACGAGATGAAGCTGAAATACGCGGACATAGACGTACATATATCGGCTCGATGCCAGGCAAGATCATTCAATCGATGAAACGTGCCGGAACTGTAAATCCTGTCTTATTAATGGATGAAGTTGATAAAATGAGCATGGATTTTCGCGGTGATCCTTCAGCCGCTCTCTTAGAGGTATTGGATCCGGAGCAGAACGTTTCATTCAATGATCATTATGTTGAAGTGGATTATGATCTTTCTAAGGTGATGTTTATTACCACTGCAAATGTCCGTTTTGCCATTCCGCTGCCGTTGCAGGATAGAATGGAGATTATTGAGCTGCCGGGGTACCTTGAATACGAGAAAAAAGAGATAGCAAAGCGTCATATTATAGCTAAGCAACTTCAGGCGCATGGATTGAAAGCGAATAAAGTGCAGTTTGAAGACGGAACAATATTAAAGCTTATTCAACAATATACACGGGAATCAGGTGTGCGTAATCTTGAGCGTGAAATTGCTTCCATCTGCCGCAAAGTTGCAAAGGAAATGGTTTTGGTGCAACAAAAGAACGGAAGGACGGAAAGAAAAAAAATAAAAAGGATTTTTAATATTACTCCCGAAAACGTGGAAAAATATCTTGGTGTTCCAAAGTATCGGACAAAAGCCGCCGAGCAGAGGCCGCGCATAGGTTCGGTTATCGGTTTAGCATGGACGAATGTTGGTGGAGATATATTAAATGTCGACGTAACGATTATGCGCGGTACAGAACGATTGACACTTACAGGTCAGCTTGGAGATGTAATGAAAGAATCAGCTCAGGCGGCGCTAAGTTATATCCGTTCTAATGCAAAGATATTCGGGATTAATCCCGATTTTAGTAAAAACCGTGAAATTCATATTCATTTACCTGAAGGAGCAATTCCAAAAGACGGTCCATCTGCAGGTATTACCATGGCAATGGCTATCATATCAGCTGCAAGCAATCGCCCGGCACGAAATGATGTGGCAATGACTGGTGAAATCACTCTCCGAGGGAATGTACTTCCAATCGGCGGATTGACAGAAAAGCTTCTTGCGGCACAGCGCAGCGGCATTAAGAATGTATTGATTCCAAAAGAAAACCTGAAAGATCTCACGGAAATTTCAAATAAAGTTAAAGAAGGATTAAAGATTATTGCAATCGAAAAGCTTGAGGAAGCAATAAAATATGTCTTTGACGGGAAGAATAAAAATAGTAAAAAAACAAAAGATAGAAAAGAAAAAATAGTTCTGGATTCTGGATTCTGAATTCAGTATTCTTGTTATGTTTGTGTCTTTATTATAGAGGTTAAAGTTGAAATGAGTTATCAGGTCACAGCACGTAAATGGCGGCCATTAATATTCGACGATGTGGTTGGCCAGGATCATGTAACAAATACACTCAGAAACGCAATTGCATCCAGCCGGGTTGCTCATGCTTACATCTTTAGCGGAACAAGAGGATGCGGAAAAACTACAACTGCCCGTATTCTTGCGCGTGCTTTAAATTGTCTTTCCCCCGTAAATCAAAATCCTGACAACACATGCGAAATCTGCAAGGAGATTATTGAAGGCCGCAGTCTTGATGTTATTGAAATCGATGGCGCTTCGAACCGAGGTGTAGAAGAAATTCGTAACCTGCGGGATTCCGTACGTTATACACCGACTCATGGTTCCTACAAAATATATATCATCGACGAAGTACATATGTTGACGAAAGAAGCATTTAATGCGCTTCTGAAAACTTTAGAAGAGCCTCCGACTCATGTAATATTTATTTTTGCGACCACAGAAGTACACAAAGTCCCGATGACAATCCTTTCCCGATGTCAACGGTTCGATTTCCGCCGTATATCTGTAGAAGAGATAATTAAAACGCTTACTACTATAGCAAAGGCCGAAAAGATTACAATAGAAGAAGACGCGCTCATGGTAATAGCAAAACGTGCCGACGGATCTCTTCGAGATGCGCAAAGTATATTTGATCAAGTGCGTTCGTTTTGTGGTACCGATATAAAAACCAATGAACTGCTGAAGGCATTCAATGTAGTTGATCAGGAAATCTATTTCAGGGTATCTGATATTTTAAAAAATCATGACGTGCGTGGAGCTATTCAAATAGTCGATGAAGTCATTAAAAGCGGGTACGATTTACGTGAATTTATCAGCGGATTAGCGGAACATCTCCGTAATTTACTTATTGTTCGTTCGACAGAATCAACGCAAATTATTGAAATATCCGAACATTATAAAAAACAGTATGAAGCAGCAGCACATCAGTTCAAAGAACAGGACATTCTTCGCTATATAAAACAAACGAATGAACTTGAACAAGCGCTAAAATGGGCGGTTCAGCCGCGTTATCATCTTGAAGCCGGATTGATACAGATGGTAAAAATGGATAGTTCATTGCAGATTGGCGAGTTGTTACAACAGATAGAGCTGCTGAAAAAAAAAATAAGTGATAATAATAGCGGCTTTTCAAAAAGAATCCCCGATCCACCGCAGCGAGAAAATACATCTCCCGCAGAAATAAAAGTAATGGGCGAAGTTGGTGCCAGTTATTTGAAAAGCAGATCAGCTGTCAGCTATTCCTCGCTCGTTGGCAGCGACTTAATGAGAATAACAGGTGTTTCGAGACTGGACAACATGCAATATACGTCTCCACGATTTACTGCGAAAGCCGATGTTACTCAATCTATCTCATCAGAAGAAGTAATTGCACGGTGGTCTGATTTTGTAAGCGATGTATCAAAGACGCATATTGCAGTAGGAACTTTGCTAATGGAAACAAAAGTGATAGATGTTAATGGCGGGATTGTACGTATTTCATGTCCCGACACCTATCATTTTTCAACATTAAAACGCCACAGAAATTTTTTAATAAATACGCTTCATCAAGTAACCGGTAAAGATATTACAATAGAACCGGTTTTGCTTTCGAACAATGATATTCCGGTTAAATCGGTCTATTTAACAACATCGCAATTAAACAGCGGTAAAAAAGAAGCTGAAGACAAGCTTCCCTTGGATGTACCTGCGGTAAAAGAACATCCTATTCTAACTATGTTAAAACGTGAGTTAGGAGCGGAGCGCGTTGAGTAGACTTGATTCTAAAAAATGAATCTTATACCTTATATTTAGTAGAAAGGATCCCCGCGTATCGATACAATTGATAGAGAGTTGTGAAATGCCGGTTTTATGCATTGTCACTCATTCTCTAACGTTGTTATTTACCGGACCACGCAGTGACTGAGTGAGTTCGGTTTTTTTATTTTTGGTGTTATATGAAGACATTAAAAAGAATCATGATTATGCTTCTTGCTGTCCAGGGTGCATCGGCTCAGCATATTGCTAAATATGCAGGTGAATTTCTATCCATCGGTGTCGGCGGAAGAGCGCTTGGACTTGGTGGCGCATATGCAGCTCTTGCATATGATGCTTCGGCTGCATACTGGAATCCGGCCGCACTTGCACGCCTGAATTATCCAGAATTAATGCTTATGCACGATGAGCGATATGGCGGGATTGTTAACTATGATTTTGGTGCAGTGGCGATTCCATACAGTACTAATACTACATTTGCGGTAAGCTTGATGCGGCTTGGCGTGGACGGTATTCCAGATTCACGATATGCATTGGTTGATGGAAATCAAAATGGGATCCTTGACTCGACTGATTTCATTGATCCCGGCAGAATAAAGTATTTTAATTCGGCAGATTGGGCTTTGTACTTGACTTACTCTAAGCGTTTATCATATAACTTAACATATGGTCTTAATTTTAAAATATTGTATCGCGGATTAGATATATCATCGGCATCAGGATTAGGATTTGATATCGGTGTTCTTTACTTGCCACAGGAAAATTGGTTTATTGCGGCAAATTTGCAGGATGTTACAACAACACTCTTAGCGTGGACAACAGGCACGAACGAATTGATATCGCCAACACTTAAACTGGGAACGGTTTACTTCATTAATCTTTTTGACGGACGTTTTGCGCCGACGATCGATATAGATATTCGCTTTGAAAATCGTCAGTTTTCATCTTTTGGGCATCTTGGTCCAATCAGTTTCGATCCTCATATAGGTCTCGAGTTCGACTATAAAAACACAGCCGCACTGCGCATTGGTTATAGTGATGTGAAGCAATTAACGCTTGGTGCAGGGCTTCACTTTCGTATGCTTGATGTCGACTATTCATTTGCTCGGTTCGGCAAGGAGAATGATCTTGGAGATACCCATAGGATTTCGTTACGATTGATATTGCGTGAAGCGAGCTTTGCACGTACTACAGAGTAATAGCATGTATCATGAAAGCACTAACTGAAAAACCATGAGCAAGAAATTGTAGAGGAATGCTTTGTTAGTATGGATTGAAGATAAAAGACCACACGACACAGAATCCCATCCACCAATACACACTGATCATTAAAATGGGATGTTGTTTTTTAAGATAATTCCATCCGAATGACACCGGTACCATTAGCAGTGTCAGACCTACAAAAACGATAATTGATTCAACAACAGTGAGACTGACTCCCCAGCATCCACGTAGATTGAAATCTGCATTTGTTACCCAACCACAAAGAATAAGCAAGTGTGCAATGTACACGAAGAGAGACTCCACACCGAGTATTGTCAACCACTTTGGCACCCAGACAATTGAGCCCTTATGGGTGGCAAAAAAGCCTTCAAGGTACCAAAATCCGCCCAGCATTATTAAAAGTACGCCCAGCTGTATCCAGAAATAATTCGGACTGGTATTCCAGAAAGAATATTCCTCATAAACTTGAAACGGTAGTGTTTCAAAAAGCCATCCTGTTGTAACGAGCAATGCACCGACAAGCATCAACCATTTGATGAAGGTTTTTTCACATCCCTCCTGTGCAGCTCGTAGAAAAATCCATGATACACCCGTACCGGCGAGTAAAAAGCCTGCAAACGGAAAAATAGGGAATGAAGAACCAGTTAATCCGTTTATGGCCGATGAAATCGTGAGGGAGAAAATCTGTTGTACATGCGGCGCCCAAAATAGTGGCGTTGAGTACACTATTGCGAATACTAAAAATGTTAAGATTCCAAGGAATATTCTTTCCTGTCGTACTAGTACCAATAAAAGACGCATGAGCAGTAAACCAATACCGATGCATTGTAATACATCGAAGAGAAGGAACGCTTTCCATTGAGCTGATGTTGCCTGAGAGATAATTTTCTGAAGAGAGAGAAAAGGAAAATGTAAAGCATAGCCGATGAAAATGAGTGAAATCGCGCGCCATACACGTAGAAAAAAAAAACGTGTAAGAGTAATAGATTGTTCCCATCTACGTTGAGTAGCAATGGCAAAAGTGAATCCGGCACCGAAGAGGAATCCAGGCGCTGTAACACCATGAAAAATTTCATGGAGAGAAAATAAATATGTTGCTTTGCCTTCAGCGTTGAGGAGTTCACGTACTACATGACCCTCAAGCATAAATAAAACAATAATACCACGGTACAAATCCAAAAATCTGTAACGCCCGGATCCTTCACTCCAATGATAAAGCTTATGTTTCGTTGTGGCAGATATGTTCGTTAGACAGCTCCTGCTACTGCATTAATGGCTGCCATACTGACGATATCATTAACGCTGCATCCGCGTGAGAGGTCATAGCATGGTTTTTTTAATCCCTGAATAATAGGTCCAAAAGCTTCTGCTCCAGCCAAACGTTGTGTTATTTTATAGGCTATATTGCCTGCATCAAGATTAGGAAATATTAGTACATTTGCATTGCCGGCAATTGAACTTCCCGGTGCTTTTTTTGCACTCACGGAAGGAACAATAGCGGCATCAACTTGTAATTCTCCATCGATGATTAGGTCCGGTTGTTTTTGTTTAACAAGAGCGGTTGCCTTCTGTATTTTTTCCACAAGTGGATGTGAAGCACTTCCTTTTGTAGAAAACGAAAGCATTGCAATACGCGGGATCTCACCTGTCAACTTTCTGTGATTTTCTGCCGTTGAAATTGCAATATCCGCAAGCTGTTCGGCTGAAGGATTTGGTACGACGCCGCAGTCAGCATACAAATAAATTGTATGAGGAAAGACCATTAAAAAGAAACTTGAAACAATAGATATACCAGGAGGCATCCCCACGACCTGAATGCCGGCTCGGATCACATCACCGGTTGTTGACAATGAACCTGCGACGCTTCCATCAGCAATTCCTTCACGAACCATCATTGCGCCAAAGAACAAGGGTTGTTTCATAGTAACCTGGGCTTGTTCCAGTTGTAATCCTTTCTTTTTGCGGAGATTGTAATAGACTTGAATAAAGTCATTCAATTTTTCTGATTTTCCTGGATCGACAATATGGATGTTTTCTAAACCGACACCTAGTTGCTGAGCCTTAGACAGGATTGCGTCTTCGTTACCGACGAGAGAGATATTAGCGATTTTCTCATCTGTAATTATTCGCGCTGCCTGTATTGCTCGTTCATCCATTGCGTCAGGCAGCACAATGTGTTTCTTCAACTGCCGTGCTTTCTTTTTAATATCATCAATTAAATCTGCCATAGTTTTCTTTCAAGTTAGTTCAATTGACCCCAAAAGGCTTGAAATCCGTTAGGAAAAGTTATTGTAAACTCTATTCTTCTTTAATATACAACAGCATTTTCACTCTATCAATCCAAAATCTTGCAATTGATACAAATCAGATATCTGCCGATATGGCAATACATATATACGTTATCTGACAGAACCTCAAGAAATCCTTTAAGATTAAATAACTTTAATGATGATGGTATAATATTGTGTGTCTGCCATTGTTTCATTATTATGACTGCATATCCAACGGTAAGAAATGCAACTAGGTCGTAGTATCTATATAGAAACATACGGCTGCCAGATGAACATGGCAGATACGGAAGTTGTGCTCAGCATAATGCGTGATGCTGGTTATACCCGCACAAATCTTTTAACACAGGCGGATATTGTTTTAATAAACACTTGTGCTGTTCGTGAAAATGCAGAGCAGCGGGTTATCGGCCGATTAGGTGATTTTTATCATTACAAAAAGGCTAATCCGAATGTTATCATAGGCATCCTAGGATGCATGGTTGAACGTATTCGCAAGGATTTAATGGAATCAGAGGATTTCGTTGATATAATTGTTGGGCCGGATGAATATCGCAAGCTGCCGGCACTTGTTGAAGCAGCGAAAAAAGGAGAGAGAGGAGTAGCAGTCAGGCTTTCGCGTGTGGAGAAGTACGACGACATTGTTCCTCTTCGTACAGGGAATTTAAGTGCATGGATTGCCATTATGCGTGGGTGTGATAATTTTTGCACTTACTGTGTAGTACCATTTACTCGCGGTCGAGAACGAAGCCGTTCGCAAACAAATATCCTTAAAGAGATTGAAGCGTTAAGAAATCAGAATTTTAAAGAAGTAACCTTGCTTGGACAAAATGTCAATTCGTATTGGGATGGTACACATGATTTTTCTGATTTACTCTCATCGATCGTTGATCTTAATCGGAATCTCCGTATACGGTTCATGACGTCGCATCCACAAGACATGTCTGATAAATTGATTGCCACGATCGCTTTGCGATCAAATATTTGTAAATATGTCCATTTGCCCGTACAATCCGGGTCGGACAGAATTCTCAAATTAATGAATCGCAAATACAGCGTTAAATACTATCTTAATCTTGTTCATAAAATCAGAGAAGCGATTCCCGAGATTAGTCTTTCTACGGATATTATAACCGGATTTCCGACAGAAACGGAAGATGATCACAAACAAACTATGGATTTGTTGCAGGCAGTAGGTTATGACGGAGCGTACACATTTAAATACTCTCCACGCAAGAGAACTAAAGCATGGTCGATGAGTGATGATGTGCCGGACGAAGTAAAAAATCGCCGTCTAGATGAAATTATAAATATTCAGCGCAGTATTTCTTTGCATAGAAATAGAAAAATGATCGGTCAAATTATGAAAGTGCTTGTGGAAGGTGCGAGTAAAAAGTCGAATGTTGATTTATGCGGCAGGACAGATACGAATAAGATGGTGATATTTCCCAAAAACGGTAATGTTGCAGGCGATTATATCAATGTTCGTATAGAACGAGCAAACTCGGCAACATTATTTGGGACACAGGTACATGTATTTAATCAATCCCCTGTATTAACAACAAGAGAGAGCTGAAAAACCATGAAAGCGCAAATAACATTTGCTTTAATAAATGTATTAATTATTATCGCACCTTCTCTATATGCGCAGACAAGCAATAGGAGTCCTGATATTAATCATCGACTTGAAATGATCGAAAAAGGTCAAGGTGAAGCAGTGCGTGCCGAACTTCCGGCGCTTATGACAAATTATCAGAATAATCCTGGATTAATGTATTTACAGGCAGTATTGACAACAGATGGTACAGAAGCGGCAAAGTTATACCAAAATATTGTCGATAATTTTCCAAAAAGTGAATGGGCGGACGATGCACTTTACAAGCTCTATCAATATTACTATTCCGTTGGTCTTTATAAAACAGCCGATCATAAGCTGACGCAATTGAAGGAAGAATATCCATTTTCGACATATGCGACAGAACAAAATCTTGTGGCAGAAGAGAAGCCGGTAGTTAAAGAAAAACCGGCAGAAATTAAGCCGAAGGGGACTGTTCAAAAATTTGCTACTAACTTTACCATACAAGTAGGTGCTTTCTCTACCCTGCAGAATGCAGATGAATTAAAGGCAAAGTTTGAGAAAGAAGGATATCCATCGAATATTTTTACAATTGTCAGTCATGGAAAAAAGCTGCACAAAGTCTGGGTTGGTGAATTCCAGACGTACGACGAGGCAAAAGAATTTGCAGCAGAAGTAAAAGAGAAATTTAATCTAACATCAATGATTGTCTCACGTTGACAGATCGGGAAGCGTTTCAACAGAAATACGGCATCATCGGACAATCGCCGGAGATGCAAGAAATTGTGGATGTCATCCGCCAGGTGGCGCCGACGGATATTACTGTAATGGTCTCGGGTGAAAGCGGCACAGGAAAAGAGATCGTTGCTAAAGCCATTCATGGAGCAAGCAAGCGAGCGCAAAAGACGATGGTATCGGTCAATTGCGGAGCGATACCGGATGGATTGATAGAAAGTGAATTGTTTGGTCATGAAAAAGGTGCGTTCACAAGTGCTTTGGATTTGAGACGTGGTTATTTTGAAATTGCCGACGGCGGAACTGTTTTTCTCGATGAAATCGGAGAAATGCCGTTAGCAACTCAAGTGAAATTGCTGCGTGTGCTTGAAAGCGGTGAATATATGCGGGTCGGTTCATCCGAGGCACGCAGAACAGATGTGCGTGTGATTGCAGCAACGAACAAATTACTGGAATATGAAGTTCAACAAAAGCACTTTCGTCCGGATTTGTATTTCCGGCTGCGTTCGGTGAATATACATCTACCGCCATTACGGAACCGAAAAGAGGATATTCCAGCACTAGTTGAACAATTTGTAAAAGAAACGGCGGAAAAAAATAGAATCAAATTCGGCGGATTCAGTAACAACGCAACAGAACTACTCATGAGTTATTATTGGCCGGGAAATATACGTGAATTGCGGAATGCGATTGAAAGCATGCTTATTTTAGAAGGCGGAAAACATCTTAATGAAGACGATATTAGAAAGTATCTGCGCGAGCATTCGAAAGTTGCGACAGATAGAAATCTTCCTGTGGTTTCAAATAGAACGGTAGAACAAGCAGAGCGTGAATTGATCTATCGTGCACTTGTGGAGCTTAAATCTAACATAATTGAAATGAAAGAATTACTTGTAGGTTGTGTAAACGAAAACAGTCTTCAAAATAGCAGTCATGCTCAACCACAAAACGGTAATGGCATTCTGACCATGGATGAGATGGAACGCCGCATGGTTGCTACAGCTCTTGATAGGCACGAGGGAAATAGGCGTAATGCAGCGAAGGAATTGAATATCAGCGAAAGAACGCTTTATAGAAAAATAAAGGATTATGGACTGCAATGAGAGATGATAATGTGAAAAGAATCATGAGACTTTTTTGGGAAGCGGCGTTTATTTCGTTGACAGTTGTTTTCTGCGGTTGCACTTATTCATTTAAAGGCGGTTCTGTTCCTGCGAATTTGAAAACTATCGCGATTCCTATCATTGAAGATCAAAGCGGTTACGGCGATCCGACTCTTCGGGATTTATTTACACAGAAATTAGTAGAGCGCTTTATAAATGACAACTCACTTCAGTTAACAGACCGCAACACGGCAGATTCCATGCTTGAAGGCGTGGTCACTGACGTAAAAAATACTCCCGAAGTGCTTCAGGGCAGCGAGCAAGTTACGCTGAGAAGAATTACTGTAACAGTAAGAATGGTTTTTCAGGATATGAAACTGCGAAAGAAAATATGGGAAAAAAATTATAGCAATTGGGGAAATTATCCTTCAAGCGGCGGATTGACACAGCGCAATGAAGGCGTACAAAATGCTGTCGAAAAATTAACAGAAGATATTCTTAACGATACAGTTGCAGGATGGTAATATGATACTTACAATACTTTTCTTCCAGCAAAAATTATTAGAGAGTGCGATATTTGCGGATATCGTCATGTATCTCTACTTTTTTTCATTGCTTATCCTTTGTGCATTTGGTGCGCATGGATTTGTAATGGTATATCATTATATGAAACAGCGGGATCTTGAACATATTCAGCCTGCATTAACGGATACACCGGTAGTAACAGTGCAACTCCCGTTATTTAACGAGCTCTATGTTACGAATAGACTTATTGATGCCGTATGCGCTCTTGAATATCCAAAAGAAAAATTAGAGGTGCAGGTGCTGGATGATTCGACAGATGAAACCGTAGATTTAGTTGAGAAAGCTACGGCGCACTACAGAGCGCTCGGTTATGATATAAAACATATTCATCGCATAGACCGTTCAGGATACAAGGCCGGCGCACTGAAGCATGGACTTGAAACTGCGCGCGGTGAGTTTATTGCGGTCTTTGATGCCGACTTTGTGCCCAACAAAGACTTTTTGGCAAAAACCATTCCGTATTTTTATACTGATCCTAAAATCGGTGTTGTACAAACACGGTGGGAACATCTGAACCGCGAGTACTCAATGCTTACACGTGCACAAGCATTTGCACTTGACGGACATTTCGTAGTTGAGCAGGATGTGCGTAATAAAGCCGGATTTTTTATACAGTTTAACGGAACAGGTGGAATATGGCGCAAAACTACAATTATTGATGCAGGCAACTGGCAATCGGACACTCTAACTGAAGATTTAGATCTCAGCTACAGGGCGCAGCTACGCGGCTGGAAATTCAAATATCTTGCACACGTAACATCACCGGCAGAATTGCCAGCTGAAGTTAATGCATTAAAATCGCAGCAATTCCGCTGGACGAAAGGCGCTATTGAAACGGCTCGTAAAATGATTCCTGAAGTATGGAAATCGAATATTCCGTTACGAATAAAAATTCACTCAACTTTTCATTTGACGAACAATATAGTTTTTCCATTTATTATACTGGCAGGTATACTAAACGTACCGCTTATATTTATTAAACAGAAAGGCGGGCATGACGCATATTTTGCTATGATGTCGGTCTTTGTTATAGCTTTTATTGGATCCTTTCTATTCTACCTTATTTCACAGAAATCAGTATATCCTGATTGGCGCCGACGGATAATGCTTTTTCCACTCTTTATGGCGGGCAGCATGGGATTTGCAGTGAACAATTCACGTGCAGTATTTGAAGGTCTTTTCAAGCGTAAAAGCGAGTTTGTCCGTACGCCGAAATTTGCCCTTCAGGGGAAAAGCGATACATGGAAAAAAAATGTGTATATTAATAAGAAGAAAAAATTTGGATGGGTTGTTATGATCGAAATTCTTCTTGCAGTCTATTGCTTCTTCGGTGTGATTTCATCATTATACTATCTTGAAATAGCCGCCGTGCCGTTCCAGCTGCTATACTTCACGGGATTTGCGTGCGTTTCGTGGCTTTCCGTAAGGCATGCGTTTGGAGCACGAAGACTTCATTAATAAATACAATGGCTGAAATAGTTCAACAACAAATTTTTGCGCTTGAAAAAAAAGTAGGAACAGACGCCAAATCACCAATGTTTGCGCAGCTGGCAAATCTATATCTTGAACAAAACCGCGCTGAGGATGCATTACGTATATGCGATGCCGGTTTGGCAAATTATCCTTTTTATACGACAGGACATCTCATTAAGGGTAAAGCTTTAGTCGCATTGCATATGCGGGCGGAAGCACGCCGTGAATTTGAATTTGTGCTTGAGATTTTGCCGAGAAATGAAACAGTAATCTCTTTACTAGAACAAATACCACCAGGTGAAGATGAAACTCTTATTGCCCCGCCGCATAAAGAACAAACAAGAATCATCAAACCTGAGTACGTAACACCATCGTTGGATGAGAATCGAATTCCACCGACGCAACAAATATATCCTGAACAGGAATTTAGTTTTACAGGACTCGATCAATCCGTACAAGAGCAAACAACCGAGCTGCCAACGGAGCCCACTTCAGTAGGCGAGCAGACATTTTTTGATGCAATCACTCAAACACCGATAGAAAAAACAACAGAAGATATTCTTGAAACTGCCGCACCTTCGGTTGAGATGCCGGAAATGCCGGAAATGCCGGAACCTCCATCAATCGGAGGATTCGATATACAAATGCCGGAATCACCGTCGTTAGCAGAAACACAGGAGACAGCATTTGCAGACATACCGAGAACAGTTCCGGAGCCTTCAAATGAATATGGATTTCCCCTTGAGGCCACTGAAGAGGAAAGTGTAGCACAGGCACCGTCGGAAGAAGAAGCCTTTGAACTTTATGCATCACGACGGAGAGCAGAACTTAAAGGTGAAAACACTATTTCATTGGAGGATTACCTTAGTAACGCTGCGATCATTCCGGCAGAAGAAGTATCGATCGAAATCTCAGTACCTACAGGTGTGCAGGATAGAATTGAAGATGCTGGTACGAAAGAAAAGCAGACAATTGATATGACAATTCTTCCATCACAGATACCTACAGGTGTGCAGGATAGAATTGAAGATGCTGGTACGAAAGAAGAGCAGACAATTGATATGACAATTCTTCCGTCACAGATACCTACAGATATGCAGGAAAGAATCGATGATACTGGCACGAAAGAAGAGCAGACAATTGATATGACAATTCTTCCGTCACAAATGCCTACAGATATGCAGGAAAGAATCGATGATACTGGTGCAAATGAAGAGAAACCAACAGATACATCAATTATTCTGCCGCAAATTCAACCTGCTGAACTTCCAATATCTGACAGTATACAAAACAATATCGAAGAGATTGCGAATAAGTTGAAAGATGCTGGAAAAATTACGCCAGTTATTGATATAGCGCAGAAAGAGACATCTCCTGCATCCGAACAAGACCTGCCTGTAAGCATGGGATTTGTTACACCAACACTTGCGGAAATTTATGCCAAACAAGGATGGTTTGATGACGCCATCAAGGCATACAAAGCACTTGCACGTAATAAACCTGCCGAGAAAGAAAGATTTGAAAAAAGGATTGAAGAACTTGAGAAACTGAAAAATCAAAGTAAAAAATAGAGATTTTTTTCCTGAGCGTAAAAATAAAAATCCCAAACTTAACCGGCTTGGGATTTTTATTTACAACGTTTATGTTTTTATTTCAACTTGTTTACAAACTTTGTCAATCGGGATTTCTGATTAGAAGCATTATTTTTGTGAATAATTCCTTTTGTACTAAGCTGATCTAGGCACTTCGTGGCACTTTTTAATG
>CAZYAM010000018.1:11928-35579 GCA_964645575.1 uncultured Ignavibacteriaceae bacterium | reverse complement strand
AGCCTGTTCGTTACACTGCTCCGAAAATTACAGTTCCTCTTGTTAAATTTCGAAAACTCATGATGAAACTCGGTGCAAAGTAAAATCGCCGGGCCATTTTCTTAAATAAATATAAAAATGTCATACCTGTGCAGACCGTTAATCTTTGTAGGGATTTGATTTATCAAATCCCATAGTTACACATATTGCAACTGACATAAATATTATCTACTATTTTTAGAGTGATTCTCACTTACTCGCCGGAGATTAAAGAGGTTTGCTAAAACTTACGCAATTTATTGAATTCGAAAAAAGAGAAATGACTCGTTTCGTTTATCTACCAAATTTGGCATGTTATACGAAATATTGCATTAATATGGGAGTTATGTGAAAATGTGCCGCAATTAGAATTTATGACATTGGAAGATTAAATAAGATCATCTAGATTTCTAGAACCGTGAATAACACGATGAATTTCTATGGTCTTTTTACGTAGCACATAGAAAACCAGGTAGGATTCAATAATCAATACTCGATATCCATATTCCCTTAATTTTGGATGCCGTGGTACTCGTCCAAGCATTGGATGTGTTTCTAACAAACAAATACGTTCATCCAATTTGTCAACAAATTTCATCGCTCTATTGGGACTATCATTGGCAATCCAATCGAAAATAGAAAGGAGATCTTCTTGCGCTATTGGAAGATAGCGAAGTATATATTTAACGGGCATGGGCTCTTTGTCGAAGTTTTGCCATCATTTGTGTATGGCTTATTCCCTTTTTTCCCGCAGCAGATTGAGCCTGCGCTACACCAAGTTTTTGAAAGAGTTCGACTCGCGCTTTCAACCGTTCATAATGCCCAATACTCATGACAACAAGATCGCCTTCTCCGTTTGTTGTAAGGTAAACGGGTTCGTCTTGTTTATGACATATTGTAGCAATTTCTCGAGTTTTATTTCTCATACTAGAGATCGATTTTATTACTGGCATGTTCTTGTTCCTAAATTGTTGTTGTCGTAAATTAGTACTTAATTATGATAATATCAAGTATTTATTTGCAGCACACTTCACATAACAGGTAAAAAACCGACGCACTCCGAGGCTGCGTTTATGAAATCAAATTTATCAAATAGTGCTCAATGCCGCTTCCATAGTAATGAGCTATATGCTAATCAGCGGCACTGCGGTTTTTTTACCAAACGTTGGGCGAAATAACGCCGCTTAAAATTATTAAGATTTATGTAAAAAAATGATTTTAGCTTCAGCTCAAACAAGTCCTAAACGATATGATATTAGTGCAAATTTGATTGACCATTATAGTTTGATTGAATTGGCATCTAAACATGGAGCAGATTTAATTTTGTTTCCGGAACTGTCTATAACTGGATACGAAAGAGAAAAGGCTAAGGAACTGATATTTAAAAAGGATGATTCAGAACTTAATGAGTTAAGAAAGTTATCTATTAAAAATCAAATCATTGTGATTGCAGGGGCACCTATTCAGATTAGGAAGGATTTATATATTGGTGCATTTATTATTAAGCCTGATGATACGGTTTCAATTTACACAAAACAGTTTTTACATACTGGGGAGGATATTTATTTCAAATCATCTTTTGATTACAATCCAGTAATTGAGATTAAAAATGAACGGATATCTTTAGCCATATGTGCTGACATTAATAATCAAAAGCATCCTGAGAATGCAAAAATGATTAATACGACAATTTATTTGGCAGACATCTTCTTTGAACCTGATGATATGGCTAGAGCTTATAAAACACTTTCAAGTTATGCAGAAAAATATTCTATGAATGTTTTAATGTCAAATTATACAGGACAATCTTGGGGACTTGATGGCGGCGGACAAAGTGGATTTTGGGATAAAAATGATAATTTAATTTCAAATTTAAATGATACTGATTCTGGATTATTATTGATTGAGAAAGTTAATAATGACTGGACAGGAAAAACAGTAAAATATGAATAAAAACAGGCTACAACACGCAATATAGCAAATTGGGGCTGATGTGGTTACGTCAAATTTTCGTTTCAAATTCAGCTTCATCAACGGTGGATAAAAACGCGTTCAAAAATCCCCAACTTGCCGTATTGCCAAACGTTGCGCTCGTAAACCATAAAGCGGTTTCCATGCTCACGCACTGCATTGTTCCCGCGCCACGTTGCACAAAATTGCATAGACCGATAAGAAAGAGAGCCCCACGCGAGAATATAAAATATACTTATCAGAATAAAGGACTTAAGACATAGAAGGGTATGACAAAATGGCAAAAGAATTGATTCAGATGAAAATAAGTCTTGACTGGATAAAACCTGAAATCTGGAGAAGATTTATAGTAGACAGCTCAATTTCGCTTGATGATTTCCATGACATTATTCAAATAGTTATGGGATGGACGAATTCACACTTGTATGTATTTTTTATTAAAGGTGTCGAATATATGCCTGCTGATGATGATTCCAAGCAAGAGGCGAAAGATACAAAAGGTGTTAAATTGAATAAATTGAAATTGAATAAAAAGGATAAAATCAGGTATGTATATGATTATGGGGATAATTGGGAGCATACAATTTTAATTGAAAATATATTTACACCGGAAGAAGAAATGGCTATACCTTTTTGCCTTGATGGTGCCCGAAATTGTCCACCGGAAGATTGCGGGTCGGTACCGGGTTATGAGGATATTGTAAAAGCAATGAAAAAACCGAATACAAAGGCAGCAAAAGAATTGATTGAATGGTTGGGTGAAAAATATGACGCTGAAGAATTTAATATTGATGAGATAAATGGAGCATACAGTACGGAAGATACAAATAGTAAAAAAAGGTTTTCATGGAAAAGCTTGATAAAAAAGCCATCGCAACTGCATTAGTTAAATATTTTATAGTGAATTGTTTTGGCCTGGCAATATTGTTATTATGCTCGGGTAATTTACTGTGGACGGGCACCTGGACTATTTTTGGATTTGCATTATTCTATATAGCCGTTACTCTGACAATCGGTATAAAATATTTCCCCGAGATTGTATCAGGCAGATCGGAAAATAAATATGAACATTCGTGGGATAAAATTGCGGTAATGATATATTCTGCCGGATTTTATTTGCTCTATATAATCGCCGGATTTGATTCAAGATATTCCTGGAGTTCGCTTCACACAATATTTTTCATCATCGGCCTTATATTATACAGCTTCGCAATGATTAATACATTTTGGATATTGGCATCCAATCCTTATGCTGTAGGCGCATCCCGCATACAAAAAGAAAGAAATCAAAGGGTCATTTCACATGGCCCCTATCGTTTTATAAGACATCCAATGTATTTTAACGTTATCATTTTTGCCGTTGGTACGCCTCTGCTGCTGGAGTCTGTTTGGGCGTTAATTCCGGCTCCGATTATTATCGGTTCTTTTATTTATCGGTGTTATAAGGAGGATACTTTACTGCAGAACGAACTCGAGGGTTATAAGGAATATTCAAATAACGTTAAATATAGAATGATTCCGTTTATCTGGTAAAACATACTTTCAAATAAAATGAAGGACTTTATATGATTGAATCAGGTAAGTACGACGATTATCCTTTGTGGATAGTAGCTTTATCCAATCTATTATCGATATCGATATATGGATTAGGATTCTTCATAATGGTCCGCGTAAACTGGATTATCGCAATACTGTATTTGATTTATATTATGATTCTGGAATATAGAATACTGAAAAATGGCTGCGTCAATTGTTATTACCGGGGAAAGGTTTGCGGATTTGGTAAAGGTATAATTAGTTCATGGCTTTTTAAAAAAGGCGATATTTCAAAATTTTGTTCACACAAAATATCATGGAAGGATATGATTCCAGATTTATTGATTTCACTAATTCCATTCATTACTGGAATTATATTAATAATTATCGAATTTGATTATGTAATATTGATTGTTTTGGTGTTGTTAGTATTCTTAACAACAGGCAATGGATTCATCCGCAGGAAATTGACCTGCAGATATTGCGGACAAAAAGAATTGGGCTGTCCGGCAGACAAGCTATTTAATAAAAACAAAAATGTAACTAACAACGCTTAGGGGATATTCTTACCCGATAAAGTCTATAAACCGTTATTTACTCTTTTTCTGAAAATGATACTGAATAGAGATAATCATATATCTGTATAACGGAGAAATAATCATGGCATCGAAACTTAATTCAAAATCCATGCCCGACACAGAGATAATAGACCTTACTCCGGAAAACATCGCCGATTACGGCGTCTGCGGGTATAAAGATGTAAAAAAGCATTTAGAGTTAAGAAGAAAAATAGAATGGTTTAAGGAGTACTATTCAAAAGGACTAAGAACAAAAATAGTCGTTACAAAAAAGGGGGGATATCAGGGTATGCTCGAGTATATTCCCGGTAAATATGCGCACCGTCCCGTAAATGCCGACGGCTATATGTTTATTCATTGTATTTTTGTCGGATTCAAAAAGGAATTTAAAGGTAAAAATCTTGCCACTTCATTAATTGAAGAATGTATAAAAGAAGCAAAAGCAGCAGGTATGCAAGGCGTGGTGGTAGTTACACGAGAAGGTTCGTTTATGGCAAAAAAAGATATTTTCTTAAAGAAAGGATTTGTTGTAGTTGATCAGGCTGAACCCGACTTCGAATTACTTGCTTTAAAGTTCAACCAAGAAGCATTAGATCCAAAATTTAAAAACATGGCATCGAGTATAAATAAATATGCAAATGGCTTAACTATTATTCGTTCGGCTCAATGTCCATATTCAGTAAAAAATGTGGATGCAATTCTTGCAACTGCTAAAAAAATGAAAATCAAAGCTAATTTAGTCGATTTGAAAGATGCATACTCTGCTCAAAACACACCTTGTGCTTTTGGCACATTCTGCATCATTTATAACGGGGAGATTATCAGTTACCACCCGATTAGCAATACGAGATTTGAAAACATTATGAAAAAAAAGATAAAATCACTTACTCGGAAGACTCATTCTTAATCCCTTTTATTCACGCGAATAAGCGAAAATAAATTTGGTTTTTTAAATCGAATTCATCACAGCGATAAGCATAAATATTATTAACTTATCGTGCCTCCCTACCGGCTTTCGATTATTTTCGCTCCCAAATCAATAACGGATAGCTTTTTTCCATTAGGAAATTTCGGAAGGACCATTCTCCCCTCTTTATCTGACTTAACGATAATCTTTTTTTTCCACTCGCCGTTTATCGTATTAAACCATTGCAAAATATAAGACGCATTGGATTTGAATCCGGTCAATTCGGGCACGACCGCCTGATTCTCAAAATACAAAAGCGCAAAGTCTTTTTCCGGTGTGCGCATCATGTACGACCATCCGTCTAATCCTTTTTCCGGACTTCCCGAAGCTTTCCGGGGATGAATGCCCTGGGAAGCAAGCTGCAGTGATTGATATTTTTTGCCTTCCGAGAAAACAAATGTTTTAAGATGCTGCATATATAAACCGGATTCGTATTTCAAAGCGTCCCAGAAATGCGGACGCATACCGGCAGGTTCTCCGGTTGTAGTTATGTCGTACGCTGCAGTCCCGTGGACGTGTCCGGAAAGTCCGCCGGAAAGCACAGATCCATACATTTGCGCCCGCGCAAAATAATTATCGCGTTCAGAATTAGCGGGAGGTCGTTCGCCGTTCGGCATGTTTATTTCATGATCCCATCCGGTATAATAAGGTTCGAAATTTATTGCCGGATAAGCAGGCTCAAGCTTAAACAGAATTTCCAGAGAATCGGCAACACGATGATCGCGAGGTTTGTTGCCAACACTGTGCATTGTAAGCCATGGACAATTCTTATAATGGCCGAACACGGAATAAGTAGAACTTGAAATCAGTGTCGTGTGAGGCTGCCCAAAAGGAAGCGGCCCGTATTTGTTCAAATGATAAGTCAGCGCCTCGTTGAATTCATCGCCGGTAAGGCTGTATTCCTTCGGTATCCAATCCAGATGAATCCCGCTGAAAATAAAATTATACGCTCCATATCTTGATATCAGGTATTGAACGTACCGTGAATACGATTCGTTAAAATCGAAATATGCTTTCCAGGAAGGGCAGGCATCCCTCCTTACGGTTTCCAGCAGTGGAACGAATCCTTGTTCAGACAGATACCGCATCTTTTTATCCAGGTTTTGGAAATATTCCGGAATAATATTACTGAAATCGGAGACACCTTTATACTTTTCCGACATTTTGAAAGGCCGATTACCATATTCATCCCGCATATCTTTTGAAGTCATTTTACCGTCCGCTATTGTATAGCCAAATTTCTCCCATGCATTCCGCAAATAAATGCCGTTCGAATCAGCATAAGTATTTGCATTGCAATCCGATTCCCAGTTCGGGAAACAGGCAATCATGCTCACAGAATTATATCCCTGATTTTTTCGGTAAGTGACGGCGTCTTCAAATCCAATTCCGGGGCCTGGAATATAATTCTTTGCAGCAGCTGCATTTCGGAAAGGCAGCCGCCATGTAGTTCCGGCAAGCCATGTATCGCCTATCATAAAAAAAGGAGTTCCGTCTGCATATTGCAATGCATGCCCGTTTTGTGTCGGATGAATGAAACCGCGGCGGTTAGGATTCTGTTCTTTTTCTATTTCCGTCCAGTTGACGGCATTAAATTCGCCTGAATGATTGTTAAATCCTTTATCATCAGGCTGGTTCGATCCGCTGGTCCATTGCCACTTTCCCGGCTTTGTCGCAACAACTCGCACGATGAAATTATTTCCGCCATTCCAAAAACCATAAACACGTTTAGAAAAATCAGGCCCCTTTAATTCCACCCAGCAAGCGACATCCGTATAATAATTGCTGTAATTCTTTTCAGCTTTTAATACAATTTCAAGCATTTCCCATACGTGAAGATTTGAAGAATTGCCGGCTTCTGCTGTATTTAAAAATATATTAAATGCAAACATGAAGCAGATAATAAAAGGAATAAGTGCTTTTAATTTGATATTCATAACTGGCAAACTCCGCGGGAAGACCATCTCCGGTTTAATTAAGACCACTGTTTAAAATCGACTTAATAGACAACTGTTAAATATACAAATTATTTTGAGAATATTTGATTTTGCTATATTACCGTATTTTTTACATATATTAAGGTATTATCGCTTAGCATTAATCAATAGAATAATTCAATATTGAAAATGGGAATTGAAAATGAAGAACGTAATAAAAGCACTTTCCTTAGCTCTTCTGTTAATGACCGCATCTTTAACTGTCACGGCTCAGGAAATTGCTTTAAAAGGCAGATCAGCAATTGAACTCAGTATCGGTTTATGGGGAGGAGTAGAAGCATCTAATGCTGTATCAGCAACAGGAATTCAATCAGAAGCAAAGACCAACGGTTTTATTGGAGGCCTTGGTTATTCATGTTGGCTGCGAGAATACCTTTCACTGACGGTAACAGCCGGCTTGTTATCAGCAGAGGCAAGCTCTACCGTGAGTGCTTTTAACGTTACAGAGCAATCGAGTGCTGTTATTCCATTATTGCTTGGTATTCGGTTCTACCTACCAAATCCGGAACCGGGTGAAAATATCCGCCCGTTTCTATCCGCGGCGATAGGAACTTACTTCGGAGCGGAGGCAAAGAATACAGTACTTACGCAGGAAGCACGCACAGAGACTGCATTCGGCGGGCGCATTGGCGGGGGAGTTGATTTCCTGCTCGGTAACCATTTCAAACTGAATGTACAAACCGGTTATAATCTTATGTCGGATTTTAAAACACCTATAGGGGCAAGAAAGAATTTTAACGGAGCGGATTTCTCCTTAGGCGCCGGTTATATTTTTTAAATCGCACAATTATATTTTAACGCTGCAAAATTCTACTTGAGAAGTTCTGCTAAGGTTACCACTGCTGCAGTTTCTGCACGCAGACGGCGCAATCCGAGAGAGATAAGTTTAAATCCGTTATGTTCGGCAAGATCCACTTCATCATCCGAAAATCCGCCTTCCGGTCCAATAATAACGAGAACCGAGTGCACATCATCATGATGCTTCAGCTCGGACGATATGGTTTGAAGGGCATCTGTTTTTTCATGGGGGATAAATTTCAGCTGCCAGTGTGACGAATTACCTACAACCGTTTCAAATTTTTGCAGCGGTTGAATCCGCGGCAGCCAGCTTCGTCCGCATTGCTTCATTGCAGCAAGAGCAATTTTTTCCAGCCGGTCGTGCTTCTCATGCAGCGGGATAGTTCTTTCACCTAGCAGTGGAATGATTGTCCGAACACCAAGTTCTGTCGATTTTTCCACAAGATAATCGAATCGTGCAGGATTTTTTAGCAGTGAAACAGCAAGTGTGATATCAAGAAGCGATTCATTGTACTTCCTGTGTATTGCGGCAACATCACATCGTACGTCGGTCTTCATAATTTCAACAATCACCGCTTCGTACATTGTATCGTTGCCGTCGGTAGCAAAAATGCGTTCGCCGACATTCTTCCGCATCACCCTGACAAGATGCTTTGATTCATCACCGCGAAGAATCAATCCGTGGCTGCTGACATCTCCCTGATCAACGTAAAAGTAATCCATGAATGACGGCATCAATTAAAATGATGTATCAAAATCGATAAATACTTCCGATTTTCCAAGGTTATTATAGGCTGCACCTGCTTGAACATTAAATCCATACGGCAGAAGGAAATGAAATCCGGCGCCTATACCGGAATACCATGGCTGTTCCGAAAAGACCTGATTATGCGACCACAATGTTCCGGCATCGGCAAAAACAGCAAAATACAAGCCGTAGCGCAATTTTTGAAACTCAGGAATACGTATAAAATCCAGCTCAAGATAACGCGGCAGCAGGATCGGCAGCCGCAGTTCGGCGTTTATGCCCATTCGGTTTTCAGATTCAATTACTTTATAAAAGTGGCCCCGTATCCGCTCACCATATCCGAAAAAGACATGCCGGTACGGAGGAATCACTCCGCCCCAGGTAAAAGATCCGGTAGTTCTTACACCTACTGAGCTTCCACCGTTAAATCCGAAGAATTGCCTTAAATCAGATGACAATCTGGTAAGATTCATATCCGATTCACCCAATCCGCTCTTTCCAATACCAAGTGCTATCAGCGTGCCGTCGGTCGTATACTCACGATTGTCGCGCGTATCATACCTGTATTGTACGGATGCGGTCAGGAATGCATCGCGGCCTGATGCTGATACTGTACGATTCAAGCACGGTTCATTTACCTGCCAGACTTCATAACCAACCGTACAATACAACGCTTGATATAAACCAAATCTCTTGCCGATAGTTCCGCTGAAAAAGATATTCGAATTTTCATACTCGCCGTAATTGCTGCTCAAATTGTGAACTTTTTGAACGGTAATCGTACTGCTGAGATAAATATCATCGTCGTCTGTAATTTTTGGATTTTGATAACTCAACATCAGCCACCGATCGTACCCAAAGCCCAAATTTAAATACAATTTCTCGTTGCGTCCGCGGAAATTTTGATGCATAACACCCAATCCATAATATAATTTTGACGGATCGCGGTATTTTAAACCTAATATTGGATATGGAACAAAATACCACCGTTCCGAGACAATTATGAAGATCGACGCCATATTCTGAATAACGGAGTATTCCACGTCTACCTTATTAAACAGGCCAAGATTGTAAATATTGTTGCGATCCCTATCGATGGCTTCTTGCGTCAATGTATCGCCAGGTTGAATGGACATTTCGCGGAAGATAATATATCCTTCCGTTGTGTAGTTGCCGAATATTTCAATGTTGCATACGATCAGAACGGAATCCAACATCGATCCCGCTTCAAGCGAAGAAGTGAATATAAATCCCAATAGCAACAGTCTTAAATACTTTATCACGTCTCTCCAAAATTTAATACCGCCCTTCATATAAAGCGGTCATTCCGGTTCATGCCGGCATCGATTATTTATCGCATCAAGCGGGAGTGATCGATAGCGATGCAATGATCCATAACTACCTGAATGCCGGCGTTCTCCGCCTTCCTTGCTGCAGCCGCATTAACGACACCGAGCTGAAACCAGATGGTTTTTGCCTTCACCGCAATTGCCTCGACAACGATCTCATCCACAGTATCCGGATTACGGAACACGTCCACAATATCAATCTGTTTTCCGATGGATGTCAGATTGGGATAACATTTCTCGCCGTCAATTTCCGTATACATCGAATTAATGGGAATAACAGCATAACCTTCTCTCGTCAGGTACTGCATGATACGATAACTGTCTCGCAAAGGTTTATTGGATGCACCTACTACAGCGATAGTTTTTGAGGTTGAGAGAACATCTTTGATCTTTTTATCGTCTTCAAAAGGCATTATAATTTCTCTGGTTGTGCAGAATAAACCTTGAACACTTAAAACATTTATTTTTCTTTGTATTCTTCAATCGGCGGACACACACAGAAAATATTTCTGTCGCCATACGTGTTATCTATTCGTCCAACGGACGGCCAGAACTTATTCTTTTTCAGAGACGGGACCGGAAATACGGCCTGTTCGCGTGTATAACGATGATTCCATGAATCATTCATAGCCGTTATAGTTGTATGCGGTGCATTTTTCAGCGGATTATCGATTTTATCTAATTTTCCATCGATTATATCTTGAAGTTCTTTCCGAATTGCAATCATCGCATCAATAAAACGATCAAGCTCGGATTTCGGTTCGCTTTCCGTCGGTTCTATCATCAAAGTATCATGAACGGGAAACGATACTGTCGGCGCATGAAAACCGTAATCCATAAGCCGTTTTGCAATATCACCTACTTCGATATCTGCCTGTTCTTTGAACTGTTTCATGTTTAAAATAAACTCATGTCCTACTCTGCCGTTCTTGCCTTGATAGAGAATCGGATAATTATTTTCCAGCCTGGATTTTAAATAATTCGCATTGAGGATTGCTATTCTTGTCGCATCTGTCAATCCTTCAATTCCAAGCATCCTGATATAGGCGTAAGAGATGAGTAAAATATTTGCACTTCCCCACGGTGCGGATGAGACTGCATAGATTGCTTTCTCTCCTCCGACTTTCAAAATAGGATGTCCGGGCAGGTATGGTGCAAGTTGTTTTGTAACACAGATCGGTCCCATGCCCGGGCCCCCGCCGCCATGCGGGATAGCAAAAGTTTTGTGTAAATTAATATGGCAAACATCCGCTCCGATTACACCTGGAGATGTAAGTCCGACTTGTGCATTAAGATTTGCTCCGTCCATATATACCAGGCCGCCGTTCTTATGAATGATGTCGCATATTTCCTTGATAAGTTCTTCAAACACACCATGAGTGGAGGGGTACGTCACCATTAATGCTGCCAGTGTCTCTTTGTACTGTGTCGCTTTAGCGCGTAGATCATCCACATCTATGTTACCCTTCGCATCACAATTTACAACGATAACTTTCATCCCCGCCATCACTGCACTTGCCGGATTTGTTCCATGTGCTGATGACGGTATTAGTGTCACAACACGCTGCGGCTGTTTATGATCATGGTGATACGCCCGGATAACAAGAAGGCCTGTAAACTCGCCCTGCGCACCGGAATTTGGTTGAAGTGACGCAGCCGCAAGATCAGTGGCTTTGCATAGAGCATTTTCCAATTCTTGAATGATTTTTTTATAGCCTGCTGCCTGTTCTACCGGAACAAACGGATGCATGCCGGCAAATTCCGGCCACGTTAGCGGAAGCAATTCCGTTGCGGCGGTCAACTTCATAGTACAGGAACCAAGCGGAATCATGGAAACAGTAAGTGAAAGGTCCTTATTTTCCAGACTCTTAATATATCGCATCATAGAAATTTCTGATTGATACGAATTAAATACGGGATGCTTAAGAAATGCAGTCGTACGCTGAAATTGAATCGGGTACGAAACCGACATTTTTTCGAAGGAATCGTCGAGCGCGCCCGGTTTTACCGGAGCTCCTTTTATCCGTGTAAATACATTGAGTAATTTTTCGACGTCCTGGAGTGTGGATGTCTCATCCAGTGATATGCCGATGTACTTATCTTCAATAAATCGCAGGTTGTATCCTGATTCGAAGGCGAGTTGAAGAATACGTTCTGCTTGTTTCCTGTCTTTAACCTGAATCCGCAGCGTATCAAAATAATTTTCGCTGAGCTGCATAAAACCGCGTTTTTTTAATTCGATTTCCAGTAATGCTGTTAAACTATGGATACGCGAGGCAATTTCTTTGATGCCTTCCGGCCCGTGATATACGGCGTACATGCCGGCCATTATTGCAAGGAGCGCCTGCGCAGTGCAAATGTTCGAAGTAGCCTTCTCACGACGTATATGCTGCTCGCGTGTCTGGAGCGCCATTCGATAAGCAGTGTTTTTCTGAGCGTCAAGAGAGACACCGATGATACGTCCGGGCATTACACGTATATACTCGTTTTTTGTTGCAAAAAATGCCGCGTGTGGTCCGCCATAACCGAGAGGAACTCCAAATCGTTGAGAGTTTCCGATAACAATATCTGCATTAAATTCACCAGGCGGCGTAAGCAGTGCTAATGCAAGCAGATCTGTAGCAACGACAGCAACGGCACCGGCATGATGAACTTTCTCTATAAACGGCCGCAGATTGATTACTGCTCCATCTTCTCCCGGATATTGAACCAGCGCACCGAAGAAGGTATCGTCGAAATTTACCGTTTCAGGATTACCGACAACAACTTCAATACTGTGCGGCATTGCGCGTGTAAGAACAACATCAATTGTCTGGCGGAAGCAGCGCGCCGAGACAAAGAATTTATTCGCTGTTTTCCGGGAAGACCTGTTCACAATTCCGTAAGCCATTGACATTGCTTCCGCTGCTGCCGTACCTTCATCAAGAAGTGAAGCATTAGCGACAGGCAATCCTGTGAAATCTGCAACCATAGTCTGAAAATTCAGCAGAGCCTCAAGCCGCCCCTGTGAAATTTCAGGCTGATAAGGTGTGTACTGCGTATACCAGCCGGGATTTTCAAAAATATTCCGCTGAATAACACTCGGTGTTATACAGTTACAATAACCCTGACCCAGATACGACTTAAGCACGATATTTTTCTTCGCAATCTCACGTAGTTCTTCGAGCATCTCGAACTCTGTTTTTCCAGTATCCATTTGAGATTGCTGTTTTTTTCTGATGCTGTCAGGAATAGTCTGATCTATCAATTCGTCTATTGAACGAACACCGATGGCCTTAAACATCTCTGTTATCTCTCGTCCACGCGGACCAAGATGTCGCGCAAGAAATTCACTTTTCTGATGTTTCATTTGCATTCTCAGATTGGAAATTTGTATCTTGTTGCTGCATACGTTCAAGTGCCTCAGCAGCTGCAGATTGTTCAGCTTCTTTCTTACTTCGCCCGGTTCCTACACCCCATGATTCCGCACCAATTGTAACATTCACCGTGAACCGCCTGTCATGTTCCGGGCCTTCTTCCTGTGTAACCGAATAATGTGGAATCCCCAAGGAACGTGCTTGTACATATTCCAGCAGCGCGCTTTTATAGTTATCGTCCATCATCACGGAGTTGAGCACTTCCGGATTCTCCAATAAAGATTTATAGATGAATCTCTTTGCCGCCGAATAACCGCCGTCCAGATATAAAGCCCCGACAATCGCTTCGAATGCATCCGCGACTATCGATTCCGAACCGTTATCAATAGACTGCGCCGCACTTGTACTAAGCAGTAAAAAACTGGATAAATATAGGTCTTTTGAACGCTGTGCTAAAATTCTCCGATTAACCAGCCGCGAACGCAGTTTAGTTAAATTCCCCTCTTCCATTTCAGGGTAGTTTTTGAAAAGATGTTCTGCGACAACAAAACCAAGAATTGCGTCACCAAGAAACTCCAGTCTTTCATTCGATTCCCATCGTTCATCAATAAGCTGCAGGTACGAACGGTGAATCAATGCTTGTAGAAAAAGTCTCCACTTTCGCGGCCTGTACTGAAGGGCCTTTTCGAATAGAATAAAATCAAATCCTGTTGAGCGTAGTTTTTCGATAAGGGACTTAACATACACATCCCGTGAGAAAAAAGAAAACCAAAGTAGACGGAATCGACACCAAAGCCTATTGATAATATTGTTCAACACAGCTCTTTCATCCCCGCCGACCTCCGGCGGGAAAGTTTAGCTTTCTTGATACCTTCTAAATAGAAGGGTTGCATTATGACCGCCGAATCCAAACGTATTGCTGATTGCAACATTAATATTCCGATTCTGTGCTTTGTTAGGAATAAAAATCAAATCGCATTCCGGATCGGGCGTCTCTTGATTGATCGTCGGGTGTACTATATTATTTTGAATCGCCATAATAGTAGCAACCGCCTCGACGACACCCGCTGCGCCGAGTAGATGGCCTACCATTGACTTTGTCGAATTGATAGCAATTTTTTTCGCACGTTCCCCAAAAACCGTTTTGATTGCGGCAGCTTCAGTTTTATCGCCCGGAGGCGTTGATGTGCCATGAGTGTTCACATGGTCTATATCGTCCGGCATTAATCCCGCATCAGAAATTGCAATGCGCATAGCACGCACAGCTCCTTCGCCGCCCGGTGCCGGTTCCGTAATATGGTGCGCGTCGCCGGTGAAACCAATACCGGAAAGTTCAGCATAGATTTTCGCGCCGCGGTTTACGGCATGTTTATGCTCTTCTAATATTAAAATTCCACCGCCTTCACCCATCACAAAACCGTCGCGGTCTTTATCAAATGGACGGCTGGCTTTCTGAGGAGCATCATTGCGCCTGGAAATGGCTCCCAGGGCATTGAACCCGCCTATACCCATCGGGCATATACTTGCCTCACCGCCTCCCGTTACCATCACGTCTGCATTTCCGCGCTGGATCAGCATACAGGCATCTCCTATTGCATGAGAAGATGTAGCACATGCAGATACGGTTGCATAATTTGGGCCTTTAAGTCCGTAAATCATTGAGATGCGGCCTGCAGCAATATCCGGAATCAGCATCGGAATAAAGAATGGACTTATCAGGCGCGGTCCTTTTCCATCGATATAATTCATGAATTGCTTGTGATACGTCCACATCCCGCCGATTCCTGAGCCAAATATGACTCCAATGCGTTCACGATCTTCTTTCTCCAGATTCAAACCTGAATCCTTCATCGCTTCCTGGCAAGCGGCAATTCCATACAATGTAAATAGATCGGCACGCTGTGCAAGTTTTCGATCCATATACTTCATCGGATCAAATCCTTTTACTTCACAGGCAAATCTTGTTTCGAAACCGCTTGCATCGAAAAGTGTAATAGAACCGGCGCCGCTTTTCCCTTCGATCAGTGCCTGCCAATATTCCGACACAGTATTGCCGAGAGGAGTAATAACACCCATCCCTGTCACTACTACGCGCCGTCTGTTTTTATCCACTGCCATGTATTCTTCCTTATCAACCGAAAATGATACGAGGCGCAATGAATTCCAACACGCCCCGCGTTATAATTCAAAAAAGAGAGAGCATTTCTGGTCCAATCAGTTGCCCTCTTTACTGCTCTATCCCAAAAGTGATTATAGACCCTTTGACTTCAGGTAATTGATCACATCGCCGACATTGGCAATTTTTTCGGCATCTTCATCAGGGATTTGAATATTAAATGCTTTCTCGAATTCCATGACCAGCTCAACTGTATCGAGCGAATCAGCACCAAGATCGTTTGTGAAAGATGCTTCCGGCGTCACTTGAGCTGCATCAACACCTAATTTTGAGACGATGATCTCTTTCACTTTCTCAGTAGAATCTGCCATTTTATTACTCCTTAAATAGTTTTTAAGATATTACGTTTTAGTTGATTATTTCATTTACATTACAAGTCCGCCGTCCACGTTTATCACTTGACCGGTGACATAGCTTGCGGCCGGCGAGACAAGAAATACTACAACACTCGCAATTTCTTCAGGTTTGGCAATTCTTTTCATAGGAATTGCGCCTGCAATAGCGTCTCGTTGTTGTTGATTTAATTTCTGCGTCATTTCCGTATCAATGAATCCCGGAGCTACTGCATTCACTTGAATATTGCGAGATGCAAACTCCTTTGCTAATGTTTTAGTAAGACCTATTACGCCTGCTTTCGATGCGGAATAATTTACCTGGCCCGCATTGCCCATTACTCCGACAACCGAAGCAATATTGACAATCTTTCCCTCTCTCTGGCCGAGCATCTGCCGGCTCGCGGCTTTACAAAAATTAAACGTGCCTTTCAAATTAATTGCAATAACGGAATCCCATTCATCTTCCGACATTCGCATAATCAGATTGTCCCGTGTAATTCCGGCATTGTTCACCAGAATGTCAATCCGCTGATACTCCTTTATTACAGCATCAATCGCGCTCTGCGCTTCGTTTAAGTTTCGCACATCCGATTGAATTGCTGTCGCCCGAACACCTTTTGCACGGACTAAGCTCACAACTTCATCCGCCGCTCCCTCTAACCGGATATCGGTAAACGCTGCATTGGCACCTTCGGATGCAAGTTTCAATACTATCTCTCTGCCGATACCCCGCGCCCCGCCTGTGACCAGAGCTACTTTTTTATCTAGAATACCCATATTATTCTCTTTTCTTAATAGTACTGAAAATATTCCTGGATTACTCTTTAAAGATCATCTTATTAATTCGATATTATATCTGTGATATCATCCATTTTTTCGAATCCGCACGTTTCAACGTTCCCGTTGATCCGTTTTATCAATCCCTGAAGCACTTTTCCCGGGCCAATTTCCGCAAATTTGGTCGCACCGTCAGCAGCCATACTTACGATACTCTCTTCCCAGCGCACCGGACTTGTAAGCTGTTTATAGAGCATGCTTCTGATTTCATCCGCCTGATGCACCGGTTTTGCTGTAACATTAGCATATACAGGAACGGCTGCATCGTTGATTTTCGTCCTATCCAATGCCGTTTTTAATCCTGCCTGTGCCGATTGCATTAACGGTGAATGAAATGCGCCGCTTACCGGAAGCTCTTTTGTGATTTTTGCTCCTCGTGTTTTTGCAAGCTCCATTGCTTTTCGCACTCCCGTAATTGAACCGGAGACGACAATCTGCCCCGGTGAATTGAAATTCGCAGCTTGTACTATACTCGATTGTGATGCCTCTTCGCATATTTCATTAACTGTTTTCGGATCAAGACCGACAATCGCTGCCATGGTCCCTTGTTGTTCAGCACCCGATTGCTGCATCAACTCGCCTCGTAATCGAACCAACTTCAATCCGTCCTCAAATGCCAATGCGCCTGCTGCAACCAGTGCAGAGTACTCGCCGAGAGAATGCCCGGCTGTCATTGCAAATTTCCTATTTTTCATCAGATAAAACAACACAATACTGTGAAGAAATATTGCCGGTTGCGTATTTTTTGTCTGTTTTAATTCATCTTCCGGCCCGTCAAAACATATACCGCTAAGAGAGAAACCTAAAGTTTCATCCGCTTTATTATAAAGTGCCATGGCTTCAGTATTTCCATTATACAGGTCTTTGCCCATACCGATATACTGCGAACCCTGTCCAGGAAAAACAAATGCGGTCATAGACATTGTTACGGTTTCTCCGGCCTGGCTAATGACCAATTAATCAGTGTTGCACCCCATGTGTAGCCGGCTCCAAATGCCGCAAGTACAATTTTTTGTCCTCGTTTTAACAAGCCGGCTTGCCACCATTCGGACAGACAGAGCGGAATTGTTGCCGCCGTTGTATTACCATACTTACTGATGTTGATCATCACTTGACTGTGTTCAATGCCCATGCGTTTTGCCGTTGCATCGATAATTCGAAGATTCGCTTGATGAGGAACAAGCCAGGAAATATCTTTCCCTTGTAAATGGTTTCGCTCCATAATTTCCACTGCAACATCAGCCATTCCGATGACAGCGCTTTTAAATACCGGCTTCCCGTCTTGATAAACATAATGCATTTTTTTATCTACGGTTTCATGTGTCGCCGGATGCAGACTTCCACCGCCTTTCATATAGAGATACTTCCCGCCGGAACCATCGCTATATAAACGCTGGTCTAGAATGCCGTACTCTTTCTCATCGGTTGGCTCAAGCAATACAGCCGCCGCAGCATCTCCAAACAAGACACAAGTGTTCCGATCAGTATAATCGGTTATAGAGCTCATCTTATCCGCTCCAACGACAATAATCTTAGAGTGCACTCCGGTCTCTATGAACCGCGTACCAACACTGAGCGCGTAGAGAAATCCCGAACATGCTGCATTTAGATCAAAAGCCCACGCATTCCGTGCTCCGATTTTATCTTGCACAAGACATGCTGTTGACGGAAGCATCATATCCGGAGTAATAGTGGCAACAATGATCAGATCTATCTCCGAAGCAGTGATGCCGCGGTTTTTCAGTAATTGATGAACTGCTTTAATAACTAAATCCGATGTCGCTCCTTTTTCAAGAATATGCCGCTCACAGATACCGGTGCGAGTTCGAATCCATTCATCGTTTGTATCAACCATTTTCTCAAGATCATGATTTGAGAGTATTTTTTTAGGAACATAATGACTAACTGCCGTAATTGTTGCTCTATGTAATTTCATCTTTCCCTTTTTATTAAACTGAGGTTATTAATGCGGTTTCAATATCTTTATTTATTTGTGTGTGTGCTACTTCGGCAGCACGCAGAATCATATTCTTGATTCCCGTCGCTGTCGAACTTCCATGGCCTATGATTGTGACACCTTTTACTCCCAATATCGGCACGCCGCCTTCTTTGTTCGGATCCATATCGCTAAGAGACGCTTTAAGCGGCCATAAGGCAAGGCCCACAGCAACCTTGTTTATGAATCCTCTTTCAGCAAATTGTTTCAATTTGCTTTTCAGGTATCCGGGAATACTTTCGCCGAACTTTAGAATACTATTGCCGACAAAACCATCGCACACAACAACATCAGCATTCGCTTTAAGAATATCACGGCCTTCAACATTGCCGATGAAGTTGAGTTTGCTTGCCGAAAGAAGCTTATATGCTTTAACAACAGCTTCCGTGCCTTTGGATTTTTCTTCTCCGACATTTAAAAGAGCTACTGTAGGATGTTTTTTCTTCCAAAGTAATTGAACATAGATACTTCCCATAACCGCAAACTCATAGAGCTGCTGTTCACGACAATCGACATTGGCGCCGGCGTCTAAAAGCAGACAAAAACCATGCTCAGCCGGAATAAACGTACCAATAGTCGGCCGGCTGACGCCCTTGATGCGTCCCAGAATAAGTGTCGCTGCCGAAAGTACAGCTCCTGTATTGCCGATACTGACAAAAGCATCCGCTTTCCCTTCCTGATGGAGACGCATTCCGACAGCAAGTGAAGAGTCTTTTTTTTGCTTAAGCGCAGCGGTCGGCAAATCTTCCATCGTGATAATCTGTGAGGTGTGCACAATCTTGCAGGAAACGTCGTTTGCTTTCTGCTCTTGAAGCTGACGGCGAATGACTTGTTCATCTCCAACCAGTATAATATCGAATTTTGCATTTGATGTTCGAAGGGCTTCCGCGGCACCGGCGATTTCACGTTCGGGTGCATAGTCCCCTCCCATTGCATCAATTGCGATACGTAATTTCTTGGGGGATTCCATGAGATTTGCTTCAGAGACCGGTCGCCCGGTGCTAAAACTCATCCTACTCGTTAGGTTTCCTTAGGGGTGACAATAGAGCGGCCGTTATAAAATCCACAATGAGGACACGCCCTATGCTGCAGTTTTTGCTCGTGGCAATTCGGGCATTCCTGTGTTGCCGGAGCCGACGCCTTGTAATGTGTCCGGCGCTTACGTCCACGAGTTTTAGAATGTCGTCGTTTAGGATTAGGCATATGATATTTCCTTGATATTCTCTTTTTCGATTTTAATTAACTTTGAGACAGCTTCTTCAGCGCGTCCCATCGAGAGTCTGTCACTTGAGCATCACAAGCGCAATTCTCGTTATTTCTATTCACTCCGCAAGTCGGGCAGATTCCCAGGCATTCTTCACGACACAATAGTTTCTGGGGAACGGCTAAGAGTATGTACTGTCTGACATCCTCGTCCAGATCAATGCAATTCGTGTCTGCAGAAATAACCTGAATTTCCTCTTCTTTTTTTAAATCCATAGTGGAGCGGTCGCCTAATATATAGATCATTGAATAATTTTTAGCTATCTGCCATTTAAAATTATTAAGGCATCGATCACAAACAAATGTCCCTTCAGCCGATATATCGGCTTGAAGGTGAATTTGACGTAAACTCTTATCGAGTTTTACCTTGATTCTTACCATACTCCCGAACCGCTCGTCCAGACCAATCTTAGAAGGTTCGGCTTCAAAGATATACCCGTGAACTCCTTCCGAGAGATTTGAGATATTTATCCGAAATTCAGCCACAACAACACCACGTGAACTCCGGCTCAGCCGGAAGCCATAAAAATAGTAAGGGGACAAACAGACCGCTTTAAACAGTAAATAAAAAGATACCTATAAACACGCATATAATCAAGAAAAAAGTCCACGCATGAATTTAAGGTGATTATTAATTGAAAAATTAGGCATTCGATCCGATAAAATTCTTCCAAAAATTTTGCAATCCGTTTGTTCAATACTTATTTTATTGAAGAAAGAAATTTTAGGACAGAGTCTCTGCCCATAATTCAACAATTATGTAAAATATCTCTTAGTGTCGAAATAGTTATGAAGCCTCGTTGTCGCTAACGGATATTTTTATCGCTTTGGCTTCTAATTGCCTATTTTCCGCTTCAAATCAAATAAAAGCAACGATCGGAATAGGGTTTTTCCTACTTATTAATCCTCCCTTTTCTGATATTTTTAAAAAATTAAAACAGCGATTTTAAATATAGTTGTTGGATAAAATGATTGAAATATCCGAATGTTTTAGAAGTAAAGTTAAGTACCACGTTATGTAAGGAGTCAAAATGAAATATCAGATACGATACATATTGTATTTCCTAATAGTGACTGCGTTTTGTTGGAATACCTCAGCTGCTCAAACGTCTCTTAACGGTTTTCTCAATATTCCATTTGGGACAAAAATGGAAACTGCAAAAAAGCTGCTTTTACAGAAACCCGGAGTGAAATACATCCGCCAAAGCAACCGTAATAATCTTTACTTTACGGGCTTTTCAATGGGAGCCTATAAAGCTGACACTTGTATTCTTATAGAGTCTCTGCAAAATGGGAGATTTGAATCAAGCAACTTAATGTTCCGTTCTAAAGCAGAACTTCTCGAAGAAATTTATGAATTGCATTATGCTAAATATGGTAATCCGACTACAACATATTCGATTAATAATGATGCGTTTTACAGATGGGAATTTCCTGTGAGGGGCAGCAAGCACCTGAATTCAATTACACTTCGAAGTGATGCAGCAGCAGACTATTTTATACTTAGCTACAGTGGAACAGGCATGCTTTATCCAGGATGGCTGGAGCATTATTCTCAAAAAACAAAAAATGAGTCGGGGAATTTTTAATTACCGGGGTTAGAGAGGCAGGAAGTCCAATTTAACAATTGGCAAATATAAAAGGGAAGCATTGATATACACTAAGCTCCGTCACTCGATGGGGCTTTTTTATTGTCCCAATCCTCCGGATATGCTCAACCCGCTTAGATTGATATTATAATTGAATCCGGAATAAGGTATATCCTAACAACAAATCATCCCCCTGCTGATATCTTTTGAAAATTTTAAACGACAATTTGTATTATGAAATTACGTTAAAACTTAAGTGCTTATTGAGTGTAGTATAATACTAAACGGAGGTTTCAATGAAAGGAAACATGCTTTATTTTTTGCTGTCTGCCCTTTTATTTTCAACTGCCTTTACAGTTGTTTATACTCAGGTTAGTAAACAAAGGACTGATCTCGACGAGCTGTTTATTTAGAACTATTGATAGTCTAAGTAATTGAGCTGATTTGCTAAAAGGTGATGTCGGTTCCGTCATTACCGGCGATTGTCGCTGGCGATAGACCCAAAGCCGACTTTATTAAATTGAACTTAGGTTTTTCAGATGTGCCGTTAATTACACCCCAGTTAGTAATGATTGGGATTTTTTATTTCACTTGCACTTGGAAATAGAACAAATGTTTTATTCTTATCTTGAGAACAAAGTTCCCTGCCCATAATCCTTTTGTGTAGGCGGATAAAACACACCAATAATAACAAATGGATTCGGCCCAACATTGTGAAATTGTTTTGTGGTGCCAACAAATAAATATAGGTCTTTCTTGCTCAGAAATTCTTCAAAATATTTTTTACGCACAAGCTTGTTAGCTTCTATCTCATCATCCTCTACCTGTTTTAAACAATTCCAATATAGTGCACCGATTTCCCAATCTTCGATCATCAATGACCGCTTTTTACCATCCTCGCAGATGAATTGATATGAGTACTTATAAGGAACTTTCGGCAGTAATTTTCTCAATTTACCTTCCTGTTTCTTATCGATATTAAACAAGTTGTACTGATCATAATTGGCTATCCATTGTTGTTTCCACGTGCGTGAATCTTCCTCGACAATAAAATCGACAATCTCTCGAGGTTGAAACGTAGCCAATGATTTTTTTTGTTCTCCCTTCGCAAGAGAAATCAAATGGTCAAAAGAAGTGAAAACTTCTTTCAGAACATACTTTTTTCTTTCCGCCCACCCATCATCCGTTCCTATTTTACCAATAATTTGTATGCTTGAAGCATCAGATTTCGGTTTATAACTTTCTTGTCTAAAATCACTTTTATTGCGAGTCAAATCCAGTTGTATCCATTGGTATTTTTCGAACTTCTTTTCCTGTGAAAGCGATCGGAATGGGATAGGATAAATGCGAATCCATTTGCCGTCTTCTAAAACACCGGCAGTGCATACAAGCTCTTCGTACTTGTTTGATGGAAGTGGATACGTTTTTACTGTTATGAGTACTTTGGCGCTATCAATACTCTCCGGTAGATACATTATTTTTTCCCTAAACATTACTAAATGTGCTTAACTGGAATACTCCACTTTTTATTAGTTTGAAGGTATTCTGTGATCTTGTGTCTATGGCACGATTCAGGATTGGCTTCAAAACACGTTAATGCGATCCGTCTATTTTCACTAATAAGCTGTTTGATCCGCTGTAATTCATCTTCGCGATGTGGTAGTAATTCTGACGCGTATTTCTTGAACAGCACTTTGTAATCTTTTTCAGTTTCAAGATTTTTTCGTTGCGATGATTCAATTCCCAACGAAGGGATGTGTTCATAGCTGATTCCGGCACTATTAAGATAATCCCGGAACCGCGTCTTGCTGAATCCATATTTCATTGATATAGGATTCCTGCGTACGTCGACGACAAGTATAACATTATGTTTGATCAATGTATTGATATATGCATCTATGGTTTTTCCTTCGTAACCGATGGTCATCAGACAAACATTCCGGTCGATATTAGTAGCGGATTCGACAGCCTGGAGTTCTTGTGCACTTAGAATAATTTCTTTTATTTCACTTCGAGTTGCATAATAGGGATGGTTTACATAGATATGACGAACTAGATTCTTACCTCGTAGGTTCTTCATACGTTCTGCAAACGATTCAATCCGTTTCTGCTCATCCGAATCTACTATGTCAAGATT
>CAZYAM010000018.1:0-11828 GCA_964645575.1 uncultured Ignavibacteriaceae bacterium | reverse complement strand
CTCCGTACACTCACGAATCCCGCGGGCGAACGGGCACAACCCTATCTCCTTTTTTCTTTGAGACGCTGAACTTCTTTTGGTGGCAACCATGCGCCTTTTGCCACAATAACATCCAATGCAGCGCTCAGCTGCGGTCCAAGGACTACTTGTGCTTCACACAATTTATCTAATAGCCATAATAACCCATGCACATCAACTTGTTCATTTTGGGCTGCTTCACGGAGGTTTTTATCGCCAGTCAACAATGTAACCTCTAATGTTTTAGCAGCGGCAAGAGCAAACAGATCTGCGCGTGATGGTTTTGTATATTGTTCAGCATATTGAAAAACGATTTGTACAGTATCTGAAGATAATTGGATCGATTTATATCCGATCGAAACCAAAGTGGTTCCATTAGGTTCTTTCAACTCATCAAGAACGACATCCGGCAACAAAAAACTATCAGGAAGCTTCAAGACAGATTCTAATAAGTTGCCATTGAAAAGATCGACACAGATATTTGTATCAAGAATGAACGACCCCAACCTCTGCCTCCCCTTTTATTCTTTGGCGCAATTCATTGACGGATAAATCAAGCAATTCTGCTCCACGCGAATCAGAAATCAATCCTTCTTCGACAGCCTGAATAACAAGTCTCTCGAATCGTTTCGGCGCCTCAATTGAAAGTGGATCACCCATTTCCAAAGTGTGAATACCTCGTCGGCGAAAATCGGTGAATATTTGAGTAGCAAAACTATCACTGATGATCTGTAAATCTTGCATGCGATGTACCCAGGCTTGCACACTCATTCCATATTTTTTACGGAGATTCTTCAATTCATACAAACTTATCTTTGTCCGATTGTTACCAAGTTCACGCTTGGCAACTTCATCTGGGGCAAAAAATGCCCCTGCAAAGCGAAAAGCAGTTTTTTCCTGATCTATTGAGTTTGAATTTTCTAATAGAAGATGACCAAGCTCATGTGCAAGGCTTAAGCGGAGTCGATCAGAGGTTTGATTTTTTCTATTTACAACCACTACTGGAATAGTCTCATTGGCCCAGCATGAAAGCCCATCGACTTTAGAATCACTGTCGAGCATCACGACTTTGACTCCCTGATCCTCCAGTACCTCGGTTACATTTTCGATAGGATCAAAACCAAGGCACCAATGTGCACGTAATTCTTTCACACGTTCTTCAATATCCTCTATATGTTTCACAGGAATGCGTAGTTTCTGTGGAATGACATTCGTTTTAAATCGATTAGGGAAAAGGGATTCCACTTCAAGATATTTTTCCACCTGTTCTTTAGTCTTAGCACGAATTGCATCTAATTCTTTCTTTAAAACCGTCGCTCTTTTACGATACGCAGGTTCACTTAATTCAATTTCGCTCGATTGAGGTCTGAAAAAGAATTCCATCTTTACGCTCAAAGCTTGGGACAATTTAATGAGCACATCCGACCCGGGAGTTGCCTTATTGAGCTCATACTTGTGAATGACCTGAGCCGAAACGTAATTATTCATTCGGTCTGCAAGGCCGCGTAGAGACAATCCGGCCGCTAACCGTGCCTGTTTTAGCCGTTCACCAAACATATAATATCCTCCTATTGATGGTTGACATAATACACATATTATATTATATTGTCAACCAAGAAATTAACCTTCAGAAAGGAGGTGAAAACAATGGCTACGAATCCCCCAAAAGGCGATAATCATAGAAATGGCCAAGTAACCGGTCGTTCTCAGGTTTACAATCCCAAGACCGATAATTGGGTGAAACGTAATACTGATACTGGAAAATTTTTGGATCAAAAATCCGACGATAAACCATTCAAAGGTATCCGAAAGGAGAAATAATTGAAGACCATTTCATGACCGGGTGAACTCAGCATTATGTTGGGTTCACCTTTTCTTTTTCATCTTTCCACCTTCCGACTTCGCCTGCTTTTACCTCTCTCGATATCGGTCAGGTCGAGGTTGAGCGTTCGGTTAGGGCGCAAACGAGAAAATTTATAAGGTTAATTCAATAATTCGATTGACCTCTGTAAATCATATTCAACTCTTCTTGACCAATCCGTTTTAACAACTTCACTGAACAAAATAAATTGAATCTTCTGCCAAACATCAACTCGATAACTCTTATCCCGCACTGCAATTTGAATTTTTAATCGTATTTCTCCTTTATGTGCAGGATACCAATTCGTTTCGATAATTCCTGATGATTGATTAGCAGAAATAGACCATTCGCTTTTAAATAATTGATGAGATTGGTAATCTTGAAGACCCTTAAACACTTTATTATAGAGCGACGAATCCGGATGAACAACGACGTAGAGACCAAGACTATCAGGCTCAGATTTGCTAAATATCCATAAAGATAAAATTGCAGCGAATATAATGCCGAGTAAGAAATAAATTAGTTTTTTCATAGTCAATTATAAGTTTGCGCCTTAACGATCGGCGCATAAGCTGCGCCACTTTATATTTTATTATTCTTCCATCTCTCGATACCGGTTAGGTCGAGGTTGAGTGCTGGTTAGGCAGCCGACGTTAGATTCTTTCCATCTTCTTGTTTGCTAATGTCATTGTGAATTGCAACCTCGTACGATTATAACGTTGAAGCATTGCTGGATAAAAATTGAATATTATATTTATTAAAGTTGTTAGGATCGCCAAGTGTATGTTTGCAACAACGCTGATATAGAACGACACAACAAGAATAATGATGAAGGCAAATGTGTGTCCAGACTCTGATATTCTTGTGTTTCGATCAAATTCAACAAGTCCACTCCTTAGCCCATTGAAAAAATGTTTTTTGTTATTCCGTGGACGCCAAAACGTAAACCGAATAATCTTTCGAAATAACTCGATTCTGAGGATAGCGCATGTTGTTGCGAATGATTGCGACCTAACAGAGTTGTAATATGATGTAGGTATGAGTCTATGCAATGGCAAGGCGTATCCAATGAGAAATATTCCAGTGATAAATAAGTTCAAAAGAACAGATTGTAGCAAAATCTCGCTCAAAGTAGTGGAATAGGCACGTTGAATGATATTGGAAACCAATTGAATAGATTGCCAAATCAAAAAAATTGAGAATACGACCAATAGAAGCTTCTGCGCAGCGGTCTTGATTGATCTCAATATCATTAGCTTTCTCAAAGTTATTACGATGAAGAAGATTCAACCTCAATCTTTTGTCGGTCGCCTAACGACTGGCATATAAGCTGCGCCACTTCTCTTGACTTATCCCTTTTTAAAGTTGTTAGGCAGCGGCATGAAATTGTTCTGCTCAAAAAGTTGCCTTATACGTAATATTTAATTTCACGAAAGAAAGCGAGTCCTTAAATACAGTTACAGGACACAAGTATCCCTGCCCGTCACCACCGTTCGCATAGTAAAGAGAATTCTCAATAACAAAAATGCTGTAAAAACCCGGCGGCAGCTCGACTTGGAAAAAACCTTTTGCATTTGAACTCGTTTTCGCAATGCATGGAGTAAATAACTTCCAATAAAATGCAGAGTAGTCCACTTGATTTCCAGCATCGAATCGCGTTGGAGTATGGATCTCAATGGTTCTCTCGACTGGAGTTATCGAGCCTCCGGAAGTTTCTGATGGAACAGTAGGCATGAAGTCACCTTCCCAAAATTCTACGTAACCGTACACGCCTTGTCGGATCGATGGAATAGTGTCATTTGATGATTTATTTGCATCCGTCGATTGATCGCAATTACTAAAGGCCATAACGACAACAACAGAGATGGCGAGTGAACTGACCATGCTCCAACTTGTCTTCATAATAGTTTCCTTTTGCTGTTGCCTAACGATGGCTCATAAGCAACGCCACTTCTTTTTACTTACAAAGTTGTTAGGCAACACATTACAGCCATTTCTTTTTAAGAACTCTTTGTAGAATGGCTCGAAAATCTCTCTTGCGCATAATTGGTGCATACTGCCCCCACACCCATTTGCCAGCCATTTTCGGTTTTTTCCCAATAATGTAGTAACCAAGTCTATATCTTATTGTCCCATCTTCAAAAAGCAACTTTTGTAGGACAATCAATTTTTCTTTGTTAACGGATTCACTTCTCTTTATTTCATCAATAACTGTGAAGTTACGTTTCTTACCGAGAATATTTTTTATTGTGCTTGTCTTCCCTTTACGACTGGGTTTCAACGGAGTTCTCATTATTTATCCATTATAAACTTTGTTTGTGCCGCCTAACATCTGATTAGGTCGGGAAAAAAGCAAAGGGGAATGTAAAAGTAGCATCCCCTAACTGCATTAATATCTTTTATTTCTAATTTAAAATCAAGGGTTGCCTATATGGGAAGAAAAAATTCCAGCAAAATAATAGCAATAGCACTTTCCTATCTGATTTACATTGATTCCCGTCCTATACTGAAGTAGAAGCAACTCCCAAGGTTGCTTTGGGAGTCTCGCGAAGAGGCTCATTTGGGTCCCATCTGATCACCCTCTCGAATTAATTGATCTGATTCAAACTGATATCATTTTTGATTACTACGTTATCCAGTCCGTTCTTTTCAAATTCATCATAATATTTTGTTTCGATAGGATGTCCAATCCGCAATCTCTCTTCTCCCGTTGTAGGTGGTTTGATCAAACCATTTATTATCATTTTCTGAATATCTCTTTCCATCAACCTGCTCACAAGTTCGTCCCAAAATGAATCATTATCGTATTCATCAATGTATTTTCTGGATGTCGTTTTATCTTCATATTCTCGTGTCGGAAAATATTGTTCAAGCTCCTCATCATATATAATAAGGTTTTCAAAACCCATTTCCTTTGCATAAGAGTAGAATTTTTGGATTGCTATACCATATTTCTGTTTTTTAGAATCCTGAACATCATCATGAGCATCCAACATCCATTCCCCCATATAAAGCAGATCAAGAAGATTTCTGTATTCGTCTTTAGATAATTCGATTTTCATAAGGCCTCGTAAATGCATTATATATAAATTTTGAAGCATCTAAATGTAACAATAATCATTGGGGAAGTCGAGGTTAAAGAGAAAAGTGCAGAAACTGCACTCTTCTCTACCGTCACAGATACACGACAGCTTTTTGTTGGAGGGATTGTCGAATGTATGGAAGGCGGGAATGTGGGATACTATCACGTTGTGAAATTTCTTTTGGTGAATATCCTGCTGTCAAATTATCGAGAAATGAACGCTCTTCATCTGTCAGAGATTCCAGAAAATTGTTAGTGATCGTATAATCCAGTGGCGTAACTTTCATCGGTAGCAGAAACTCCGCCAGTGGTATCGGATCTGCATCACTCTTCACTGGCCTGTCAATGTAAACACGGTCGTGATTCCACGCATCTAAGGAACGCTTGCCTACTTCTTTCGCCGGAAATGCTGATCTGCAATTCAGTTCTTTTGCCCTGAAGTGCATTACGGACTTCATAAGTCCCATCGTTCGACGGTTACCAAGCCGCTCGCCTTCTTTCCAGGTTATAGTTACAAGTTCTGATCGTTGTAACTTGTCCCGTGTAAATTGCTCGCTGTAATGCCACAGGTCTTCGTATTCCTTTTCGCTCATAGGTATCTCCTTTCTATATTCTTATTCCAGATTTTTTGAGGTATAAGAATTGAAGGAGATATATCCTTAAGTCGGCGAGGACATAAAGTTAACAGTTAGAATTATGCGTAAACGGTTTGTGGAAACGAAGGAGATGCTGTTGTTACGCTAATGTAATGCTCCATCATCACTGGTGGGGCGTCTATTTTCGGATATAGCGGTGATTGTTTTCGCTTTTTACTTGCTTGAGATTCAAAGAAATATAGAGATATAAAAGTTGTCAGTGCGACCCTTTTAATCCTTCAGGTCCCCGTTGCTAATTATAATCATTTAGAGAATCACGAAGGTCCCTTTTGAGATTTTCCTTCAACGGGCTGTAATGCCTTTTTCTTTTCCACTCTTACCTTCATATCAGTATTATACTGTTTATGGTACTTACCAAAAGGGATCGCTAATAATATTTTTTCATTTGCCTGTCTTGCAATAGGAACATAATCTGTTGCAGCAGTTTTGATAGCAGTTGTAATAACTTTCGCGAGCAATCCTGCCCAACCGCCCATATTACCTGAATCGCCGGAAGTATTTATACTAACTGCATCATCATAGAACCAGATAATATCACCAGTGTGAGTCGACTTTAATTCGTACGCAACTTTTACTGTGACACTTCCAGAAGTAATCATATACGATGTATTCCATTCGAGTATCGTCAAATACAACACTGCATCAGCACCAAAGAACTCGCGAAATTTCTGAGGCGGCACTGCAAGCATCGTCTCCGTATCATATAATCCTTCCTGCTTCAGGATATCATTGACTATTTCCAGTGGATATACATAATACCCACTCTGCGTGAGTGGTTCGGCAATTGTAGTGGAATAATATTCCTTTGCTTCAGCAGAAGTCGATTTGTTCATCGGTGGTAGAACAACAATAGTCAGAGGATGATCCTTATACATATTCGGAGCAAACTCCTCCTTGGTGATATAAGTTCCACATCCAAATAAGAAAAGTGATAAAAGTATACAAGCAATCGTTTTCATTTTTTCCCCCGCGAATATTCGTCTTTAATCCTCTGAATAAACACTACAGATTCTGGGAACGCTTGTTCTTCCTTTACCAAATATTCCATTCCTTCAGCTTCATTTCCTTCCTTCAGTAAAATGTATCCATACTCTGCATAAACACCTGGTGGCACGAGCATCTTCTTTACAGGGGCTTTTTTCATAATGTCTAAAAGTGTTGTCTTATGGACAGAAAGCGTAGTATCACTAGGATTCATTTTGTAATTATATAAAGTCGAAGAGTAGCCTCCCCAGTAGAAAAGCGTAGATGGTGGCTGGCATCCTATAAATCCGAGAAATGCAATGCTTAGTATAAGCAGTGTTTTATTCATGGCACCTCGATCTCCATAGTTGTTTGGTTGTCTATGAGAACTATCCGATTCACAATAACTTCATCATCGCGGATTACTTGAACGGTATGTTTCCCTACTTTAACCTGATAGACCGGATTCTTTATGTCATATTGGAATGGTGTACCGTCATCGATTTTGAGTACGATTTGCGTGGTGTTACCTGTGAATTTAATAAATCCCTTTTCCGATTTCTGTATAATACCTTCATTGTATCCACCGCATGCGGCGAAAAGCATCGAAAGCAGAATTGTAGTGAGTATTCGTTTCATATATATCTCCCGTCTGTTATTTCTCTTGAATATAGAATTCTGTAAAATTTGTCGCCGGTATTTCACCTGTTTCTTTAATGCAAACAGAAAGTTCAGTTGTAACATCACCGGGAATAAGTGACTGTACTTTTACTTTTCCAACTTCCTTCCCTGGTAGTTCGATTGGTATCCCTGTCTGAAGATTATTAATTATTTTGCCACGTTTATAAACGGTGAACACATCACCTTCTTTTATACCCTGAAGTTTTCCACCTGCTATAAGATAATTATTATCTTCAAATGAAAGAATATATGACCTCCAAGGTTTTTCAAGAAGGTTTTCTGAAATATTATTCACAAGCTTTCCGATTGCTGCTGAAATTACTTTATCATTCAACGTGGCATCGTACTCTGCAGTTGTGCCGGCACCAAGCACAGTCTCTGCTTCTGAGAAAGCCTCACCCGATCCTTCCTCGGAATAAATGATCTGACTTGTCCGAACATCTACCAAACGAACACTAACTTTTGCATATGCTGTTTGTTTCTTCGACCTGCTAAACAGTCCGACGTCGCTCGTTGTTTTTCTACCAAATTCTGTGATCGAGCCAAGAATCAAATAATCCGCGGGAATATGAAAATCTTCCAACTTTGCTATTTCTTTCTCTTTCGTTAGATGTGAAAGATCAACACGTTCCAACAAAATAAATTTATCGGTTGCTGAGAGTTTCGCCGAGAATATATCCATCGCTTGTTTTCCCAATCTGTCATCGTTTTGATCGTAAAAGAAACCTTGGCCGTATTTTGTTTCATTGGAAAAACGTGCTATAGCTACTTTACGTTTAAGAAAACGTTCCTGTTTCTCGACAATCGTCTTGCTTACTTGTGGTATCTTCTCTGGAACAACTCGTACTTCTGGTGGCTTGACTGTTGAGCACGAACATAGAAATATAGCAAAAGTAATGACAATAAATGTTTTGATTGTAGTCATTGTGTTCCTCCATTTTGTTCCATATAAATTTTCATAAGGATATATTACACTATGCAGTCCCCTTTGCGAGCGATAAAGCGAATCCCCTAAAAAGCCAGGCGTGGGAACCACTGAAATAAAGTGTAGTAGTTTTTGGGAAGAGAAGCAAGGATGATAAAAGCAGTAAATAGTAAAGAGTAAATAGTTATAAGTTGCAAATCGATAAGTAGTGGAGTAGCTGAGCCAAAGAGTTAAAATGTAGTATCGGGGACTATTTTTGACATCCTGTCAAAGCCTATGGAGTGTGACAAGATGAGAAAATGAGAATTCATCATTTTGTCAATGAAAAAATTTATGATGAAATGACAATATGACAAAATCACTTTATCATCATCAGGATTATATATGTTTTTTGCAAGACGATAAAGTTCTTTACCAGTTCAATACTCGGAAATTTCTTAATTGCAAAACGCGATACATATTACTATATTATACAAATAAGTAATTAATGGCAGGCGATTACTAAAAGTCAGTAGTATATTGAAAGTTTGATATTTCGGGACGTGGCGCAGCCCGGCTAGCGCACTTGCTTGGGGTGCAAGGGGTCGCGGGTTCAAATCCCGCCGTCCCGACTTCCAATTCGGCTGAAATTAGCGAGCAACGCAAGCTAAGTTCATTGCCGAATTTAGAATCCCGCCGTTGTGTGGCGGGAAATTAAAGATATAGATTTTGGTGTCCCGCATAAAGAACATGCGGGATCCTTTTTTTTCTTCCTATTCATAGACGATTTAATTCTTCGGCCTGCTAACAAATCTGCTAACTATTCCGGAAAGGAAGTTAGCAATGAAGTAGCAAATCTCTCTTTTCAAACAAGCAAATCCATAATTAGATTATCATAATCATTGTATTAACTGTTTCAATCAAAGAATTGGGATCGACATTTACTATCAGAGGGAAAACTACTGAGAATATTATAATTATTTAAAAAAGTGGCAGAACTTTTCAGTTCTGCCACTTTTTAATTTTTCAATTTACTTTTCAGATAATATTTTATCTGCTCCTAACACTGAAAACATATAAAAACATGGGGCTGTAATTATATATTCTCTTTCCTGCCATAAAAAAGGCCATGTTTTATCTTCGGCTAAATCCGGATTAACTAAATTTACCGCATTCCAGAATGTACCTCCGGGTATATAACTCCAATCTGCCCTGTTCGTACCATATGCAATTGTTGGAGAATTAACACCTACACCTGAGATAAGACTGTTGGTAGAGCTGCCCGGCTTGCATCCAAGAAGGTAATTAACAATCGAGAATAAATTATCGGCAGAATAAAGATCCGGCCAGAATTTATGCAAATAATATGATTGTAAAGCAATATACTCTGTATGCGACATTGGTGAATTAAATGGAGATTCTGAAAGCATTTTGTCAAGCATCGGTTTGAAATCAACTGCGGCCGCATTAACTGAATCTTTAAATTCAGCACAATCAATATAGTTTAATACTCGCCCTATGTTCCAGCCCGCAAAGGGAAATGCTTTTTTCGCGTGTGAACTCATTTTGCATAATTCATCTTTATATTCGGATTTTCCTGTCGTAATTATCAACTCAATAAGTGTCTCAAGCTTTTGGGCTCTCATCCAGAAGTAATCTTTTCTGATTTCGAAATCCTTATTCTTCCGATATAGATCTTCAGCAGCTTCCAAACACTCTTTTGCCAGTGAGGGATTATAATCCTTTAAAACACGGGAAGCTATGGCAAGACTGCCGGCGCCAATCAATTGCCAATCCGGATTTTTTTCCATGAACACAAACCTGTCGTCAAGTTCCGGTACAACCAATTCAATCTGATCAAGGTTTAATTCGGGATCAAAAATGTTGGAATAGCGATTAGCTACTTTTTTATACCACAACTCATTAATTTTTGCAGCTTTTCCAAGAAGTTCCTTGTCATTGCAGACTTTGTTATCTGTATGAGTCGAAGCATCACCCAGATGTACATATTGTCTCAACGTGGGAGCAATTATACCCCGGTATAAAACACCCATTTGGCGGTATCCTGATAATACTGCTAAAACTCCATGTTCAACTTGTTGAAGAATGTCAGGTTTTCCGTCAGGTTGAAATAATTCTACGTGTCTGTTTTTCTGATCAATATAAGTTTCATCATTATTAATACCGAATTCTTCGTAAGCTAAAGCGAGCGTCATTACTGTCTGTGCCTGACTTTCAATTCTCAGATCATAGTCTCCGGCATCATGCCATCCTCCAACATTAAGTCCGGGCACATGCTCAAGCGGTTTAAATTTCGATAATGTCGATGTTTCCTCTTCATTATCGTAGCCATCGAAGTGACGGATATTCAAAGGAGCCATTAAAGCATCATCAAGATGACAAGCGCCATGCCAAACACGGTATTTCTGATTCACCCGCATATGGCACATCTGAATGGGAATAAAATACTCAAGAGTGGGCTGCCAGACATTACGTTTATACACATCTTTATTTATTCTGAATACATTTGTCGTAAAATCACCGTATTTAACTTGATATATACCTGATTCCTTAATTTCTGAAAAATCGAATTTCGAATACTGATATCGTAAATACTGACCCCAGGGGTTAGGTGCTTGTTCTTTTACAATTTCATGGTCTCCATTACTTTCAAGCTTAAGCAGAGAAACTTTATTAAGGAGTTTATCGTTTTTATCAAGTTCGATAAAAGCAACTTTAGGTTGATTTGGATGATATCCTACCTGACTTATGTGAACAACCGGTTTATCAATCCAACCAGGAATTACATTAGGCGATATTTTCCATTGCACTGCTCCTTTTGCAGCTCCGGCAGGAATTAATGAGCGAACGGTAAACCATCCGTTGTTATGTTGAAGGCTGCCGTCTAATAACTGCAATTTCGCATTGGGACTTTCAATAACCATCCTTAACAAATCGCTTTCCGGAGCAATAACAAGTTTGTTTCCTTCAGCCAATGGCATAGCTTCAACTTCCTTGTTTGCATTAAAATAAGTCGGCCCATTTGCCTGCCGCGGAAATATTCCATTGTTTGCATCCATAAAGTATGTTTTCCCGAAAAGATCCCCGGGGAATAATTCCAAAATGTATCCCACTTTACCTGCCCATTCAGCCGGAAGAGGTTCTTCAAGATCGACAGTTATTGTAAAAGATTTACCCTCTGATTTCACCCGCACGTTATATTTTAATTGTAAATCGGGATAAATAATCGGATTAAAACCTTTGCGCATCCGACTGCTGTCAGGATAACTGCAATGCATACTGATTTCATTTTTTAGTGAATCAATAATCCGGCTTTGCGCACTTCCATCCCGCGGACTGACACCGATGGATTCGTGGCCGGCGCCAAGTTTGGGTATTGGCTGCCACTGTCCCGGAGTAGCGTTTAGGCGTAATTCGCCATTTGTTGCCACACGGTTTCCATGCTGAATAATTTCAACTCCACCCTGATGCCCTTCAGGAAATGTGTTATTATATACAAGCACGTTAAGTCCGGGCATTTCAAAATAGCCTGTTTTTCCAATGACTAATTTATCATTTTGAGTTTGGGCGAATCCAAAACTGAATCCCAATAAGATGAATAAAATAATTTTCCTGCAATCTGATGTAGAACAAATCATTTTA
>CAZYAM010000017.1:28034-35635 GCA_964645575.1 uncultured Ignavibacteriaceae bacterium | reverse complement strand
GAATTGATACCGGAGCTTCAAACTAAAGAATTAACATACCGTTCTCCTATCGTTCGCATGCGGCAAATGTTCGATCTCTATATATGTCTGCGCCCATGTAAAACTTATCCGGGCAATCCCCTTAATTTTAAAGAAGGCATCGACCTCGTGATCTTCCGCGAAAATACGGAAGATCTTTATTCCGGTGTTGAGTTTACTTCGCCTTCACAAGAATTAATCGATGTCCTCAGCAGGATTTCAAAACCATTTGCAGCGTTTGCAAAACTTCCCGCCGATCAATACGCAATCTCATGCAAGATAAATACGAAAACAGGAAGTGAACGGATTACTAAAGCTGCATTCGATTTCGCGCGTACAATGAAGCGGAAAAAAGTCACTATCGTTCACAAAGCGAACGTAGTGCGTGCAAGCGACGGTTTGTTTCTAGAAGCTGCCAGGGATGTCGCAAAACAATATCCTGATATTCAAACCGACGATGCAAACATCGATGCGTTGACGATGTGGCTGCTGAAGAATCCTTTCAACTACGATGTGCTCGTCGCGCCGAATTTATACGGCGATATTATCTCCGATCTCTGCGTGCAGATGGTAGGCGGACTCGGCTTTGGTTGTTCAGGCAATATCGGCGCCAGGCTTGCGGTGTTCGAGCCGACACACGGTTCCGCACCGAAGTACGCGGGACAATATAAAGTAAACCCTATCGCTGCTATCCTTGCAGTAAAAATGATGCTGGATTGGCTCGGCGAGACAGGCAGGGCTGTTCAACTCGAAAATGCCGTCACTGCCGTTATAAAAGAAGGGAAAACACGCACATACGATATGGGTGGAAATGCCGGTACACTCGATATGGCAAAAGCGATTATAGAAAAGCTATAAACCTATTCTCTAAGTATTTTTCAATTGCTTGGCTCGTATCAGAATGTTCTGATACTAAAATGAGGATATTTTCCATATCTATTTGCCTAATAAGTATTAAATTGCATGTAGTAAATTCTGACTTTTTTATAAATCAATAACACAATCATAAAGGAGCAATATTTATGAAAAAACTTTATACGTTTCTATTTATGTCTATCGCAATTCTTTGTATTTTCTTGATCAGCGGCTGCGACGAGGATGTAACAAACCCATCCAATGTACAGGTAACACAAATCAATGCCAACGGCTCCTTAGCAGCAACATCGGGCACGCAAGCGCAGGGCACATTGCTTATCGCTGATCAAAGCGGAAATCCGATTACCGGACTAACATCACAGAATGTTACTGTCAACTTAGTCTGGGGAAATATGGCTCAAACCGGAAGTTCGGTTACTTGCACCGTTTTAATTCAAAGTTTATCCCAATCCGGAAAAAATATTGCCGTAGCAACGACTATGGACTACAGCGGAAGCATGGAAACTGGTGGTTGGAATTCAACAGCCAGCAAATACCAGCAAATTCTTGACATGGAAAACGGAGTAAAGACATTTGTCAATGCTTTAGCAGCAAACGATATTTGTGAAATTATTAAGTTTGATTCTTATGTTGAAGTTTTCCAGACATTCACAAGTTCCAAGCAGGCACTCATAAATGCAGTTGATAGCTCCGGCTGGTTTGGCGGCAGTACTGCTCTTTATCAGTCAATTTATACGGGTGTTGAGGATGTGGCAGCTCTATCATCCTCATCATATGCAAGGGCGGTAGTTGCCTTTACGGACGGCGTAGAGAATGCTTCATCAGTAAATTTCAATACTATGGTTCGTGCTGCAAATGCAAATGCCATTCCAGTTTACACAATAGGTCTATTTGATTCATCGTATCATACAACGCCTCCTGGACAGTACTACTCCGGCGAAAGAATACTGGTCGAAATTGCAGATTCGACAGGTGGTTTCTATTTCTACGCTCCAAATGCAACAGAGTTGGTACAGATTTACAACAGCATCAGCGGCCAGTTGACAAACGCTTATACTATAACCATTACCTGGCCTACGACTACTCTGCCCGCATCCGGAACAGTTGTAACTGCATTTATTACGGTAAATTACAATGGATTAATATCTCAATTCCAGCGTGATTTTATTATGCCGTAAAAGAGTCTATTTACAAAGTTCATAAGAAAGCCGGTACATCTAAAATGTATCGGCTTTTTTTATTTTACGAACTGCCTCCCCAATGCGAGCAAAATAATCCTCCAAAATAAAAGTCGAGCTTACATTGGCACATTTCGGTAGTCGAAAGCTTTAGCTTTCGTTTCATGGTATTCTCCCATACGCAACCTGACCTGCCTGTTCGCCGACGCTCAAAAAGCTTAGATGAGCCTGCCGGATGGGCTGGAGGTTGCGACAACCATTATCAATCCGATTTACCAGATATCTCTGTATCTTGATGTGGCAAAATAGAAAACATCTTTATACCTTATCACACTTATCATAATTATGAGTTTCTTATACCCGGGATTTTAGCTAAATGTAATCCGTGAAATTCATTTGAGAAGGGGTCTTTCATGAAAGCCACAACAATTTTACGTAAAGCAATTATGAAGCGCCGCGCTGTTGTTGTGCCCGGTGCGTATGACGCACTCAGTGCACGCGTGATTGAAAGATGCGGGTTCGAAGCAATTCAGGTTTCCGGCTATGGATTGGCCGGATCCGTTCTTGCAAAACCAGATGTCGGTTTGGTACAGATGAAAGAAATACTTGATATGACATGGAATATCGTACAGGCTGTCGATATTCCGGTGATGGCAGATATCGATACCGGCGGCGGCAATGCTATCAATGCAGCATGGATTACCGAGAGACTTATCCTTATGGGAACCGCCGGAATGAACATTGAAGATCAGGTCTTCCCAAAACGCTGCGGACATATGTCCGGCAAAGAAGTGATTCCGGCTGAAGAAATGGCCGGAAAAATACGCGCTTGCGCAGAGGTACGAAAAAAATACGACAATGATTTTATTATTAATGCCCGGACCGATGTTTTTGCTCTTGAAGGGCTGGACGAAGCCATCCGCCGCTGCAGCTTATATCTTAAAGCCGGCGCTGATTTAGCGTTCATAGACGGTATTAAAACAAAAACCGATATACAGCGCGTAGTTAAGGAAATTAAAGGCCCTCTTTCAGTAAGTCTTATGGATGCAATCTCCGGTATGAAAACCGAATTGATCCCGATTCCCGAACTGGCAAAGATGAGGGTCGGCCGCGTATCGATACCGGTTGCATCGATTATGGTCACGCACAAAGCGCTGACGACTTTCTTCACTGCTCTCAAAGCATCACCAACCGGTATTATGGCGGAACAAACTCAATGGGCTTCATCATTCGAGGAATATACGGATTTCGTCGGATTAAAAGAATACCGAACGATGGAAGACAAGTTTCTGCCCAAAAAAAAGATGGAAGATAAATATCGTGGACTGAAGAAAATTGTCGGATAAGAATACTATGTAATTCAGAAAGATTAGTATATTTTGATTGTTATCAATTTATTCCATCAAAACAGGAGATAACAAGATGGCGGATTTTTACGAATTTGATCATAAGGGTAGAAATATTCTATGCCTGGATATCTCAAACCTACAGGTTCGCGACAAACCGGAGTTTCATAAGCTTGTAGCAAAGGCAAAACAGAATATCAGCCAGCATTCTCCAAAATCAGTCCTCGTCATTACAAATGTTTCAAACACCAGATTCGATACAGAAATAGCAAACTTAATTAAAGAATATGCCGAGCACAATACTCCCTATGTAAGAGCAAGTTCCGTTGTTGGAGTAACAGGATGGCAAAAAATTATACTTACGACAATTAAAGCTGTAACCGGAAGAAATTTCCACCTGGCAGCGACAGTGGAAGAAGCAAAAGAGTGGCTGATAAATCAATGACAACAGATTTGATGGACTTCCGAATTCTTTCAGCGTTTTAGCCAGAAGAGAATTCGGAAGTCTTTGCATTAAGGAAGAAATCGGAAATCTTATATACTATATATGGCTCGTCGAAAAATACAATTTGATACGGAAAATTTTTATCACATCTTCAACCGCGGCAACCGAAGGCAACGAATATTCTTTGAAGATGAAAACTATAATTATTTTCTTCGTCAATTACATAAGTATTTTGATCCGGAGGGAATAGAAATCATATCATATTGCCTAATGCCAAATCATTTTCACTTGATTATTTATCTTGCAAAGGAAACCGACTTTTCATCTATTATGCGGAGATTTTCAATTTCATATGCCCGATCGTTAAATCGATGGATTGACTCTGCAGGTCATGTCTTTCAAGATAATTTCGGTGCTCAACAAATCGATGATGCAGCCTATTTAACACACGTATGCAGATATATTCATCTTAATCCTGTTCTTGCGCAATTAGTTAAAAAGCCGCATGAATGGCGATATTCTGACTATTCTGTTTGGGCAAACTTTCCTCCATCTAAAGAATTGCCTGCACATCGAGTGCGAGATAACTATTTTACTGGGGCTTCAGATTATGAGCGTTTTGTTCTTGATTATTGGCAAGATAAAGAAACAGAAAATCGTTTTTCAAAAAAATTGAAATTATTAGAATGTTGAATATGAAAGATTTCCGATTTCTGTCAGCGCTTAAACTTAGGAAGAAATCGGAAATCTTGCAGCAAATATAATTATGATTCCTATTAACGCTTAAACTCAGGAAGAAATCGACTTGATAGACTTCCGAATTCTTTCAGCGTTTTAGCCAGAAGAGAATTCGGAAGTCTTTGCAGAAAAGGAGTTCTTTATGGGAATGACCGTTGTTGAAAAAATCCTAGCCCGTGCGTCAGGATTATCATCTGTAACGGCCGGAGATATTGTTGAACCGAAAGTTGATATTGCGATGTCGCATGAAAACTCTGCACTTGTCATCAATCAGTTTTTCGAAATTTATCAGAGAACCACTATTGATCCGAAAATCTGGAATCCTTCAAAGATCAGTATCATTTTCGATCATCGCGTTCCTGCAGAATCCTCTAAAACGGCATCAAATCAAAAAAAAATCCGTGAGTTTGCTGCTGCAAATAGTATTACAAAATTTCATGACATACGAGGTGATATAGGCGGAATCTGTCATCAAGTACTTCCGGAGAATGGTTATGTTCGTCCGGGTGCCGTTATTGTCGGCACAGACTCGCATACTACCAGTCACGGTGCACTCGGAGCTTTTGCTTTTGGCATCGGTGCAACTGAGATGGCAAGTGTATGGACACTTGGTTCTGTGGTAAATGTAGAAGTGCCGTCAACAATTAGAGTAAATGTTACAGGAAAATTTAAAAAATTTGTCGGCCCGAAAGATCTGATTCTTCATCTTATCGGCAGGCTTACAGCGGAAGGTGCAAATTTTAAGGTAATCGAATTCCACGGACCAGCGATAAAAAAAATGTCTACATCCGGCCGTCTTACTATCTGTAATATGTCGGTAGAAGCAGGAGCGACATGCGGTATCGTTCCGGCAGATAATGAAACAGTTCATTATCTTCGCGAAGAAGCCGGCGTAAAAGGAAAAATACCTCTTATTGTTCCGGATAGCGATGCAGTTTATAAACGCATCATCGATGTCGACATCTCTAATCTTGAACCTCAAATTGCCTGTCCGCATACCGTCGACAATGTGAAACCGGTCAAAGAAGTGAAAGGGATAAAGATTGACCAGGTCGTGATAGGTTCGTGTACAAACGGGAGGATTGACGATCTGGAAATTACTACAAAGATAATAAAAGGCAAAAAGGTAGCCCGCGGTGTGCGCATGCTTATATTTCCTGCTTCAGCCCGAATTTACAGTCAGGCGCTGGTAAAAGGATATATTGGAGAATTTATGAAAGCAGGAGCGGTAGTAATGAACTCCGGCTGCGGCCCTTGTCTTGGTATACACGAAGGTGCACTTGGCGATGGGGAGGTGGCGCTTTCGACAACAAACCGGAATTTTAAGGGGCGCATGGGCAACCCAAAATCAGAAGTGTATCTCTGTTCTCCGGCAACGGCTGCAGCTTCGGCAATTAAGGGCATCATTACTGATCCGACAAAAATGAAACTGTGAAGACAAAAAAATCGAAATTACACAACCTCTTTATCCCCTCTTCATTTGAGGAGGGGAGGGGGTTGTGGTTAAATGGAGTGTGTTATGGCTGCAGTGATTTACAAACTCGGCGATGATATTTCGACCGATATTATTTATCCCGGCCGTTATATGGCCGCAGTACTACCGGTAGAAACGCCGCAATTTGCTTTTGCCGATATAAAGGAATTAAACAATAAATTAAACTCGAACCATGTTCCTTCCGGAAGTATTATTGTTGCCGGTAAGAATTTCGGATGCGGCTCTTCGCGCGAGCAGGCAGTCTCGACGCTTAAAGCATACGAGATCGTTGTCATAGCGCGTAATTTTGCACGTATCTTTCTTCAGAACAGCGTCAACCTTGGACTGCAAATCATTATCTGTCCGGAAATAGAAGCGAACGAAGGAGACGATCTTGAAATCACCACAGCAAAAGTGATTAATAAAACAAACGGCAAGTCATTCCGTATCGAACCGATGCCGAAATCACGACAGGCCATTATTGACGCAGGCGGATTGATTGCGTACACAATGAAACGTGTGTTGGAAAAACAAACACATGACAGCAGACCCACAGCTAATTAATAATTGTCTCTCCCTGACTGGGAACATATTAAAAGAATTTTGCTTATGATAATCCAAAAAGAAATAAAACTCGATGCGCGTAAACGCGGATTTCATCTTGTCACAGCAGAAATAAGTGCTCAGATTCCGGAATTGAAAACTATACGGCATGGATTACTGCATATATTTATTAAACATACATCTGCATCCCTTACATTAAACGAAAATGCCGATCCAACCGTCAGATCGGATTTTGAAAGTCATTTCAACAAAACCGTTCCCGAAAATGCATCTTATTATATACACGATACTGAAGGATCCGATGATATGCCGGCGCATCTCAAAGCGTCCATTCTTGGCAGCAGTGTGTCGATCCCGATAACGGACGGACAGCTGAATCTCGGCATATGGCAGGGTATTTATTTATGCGAGCATAGAAATTACGGCGGAGCGAGGGAATTAGTTTTAACGCTGATCGGCGAAGGATAACAAATAATTGCTCTTGACAATATCGAGAACAGCTCCTATATTAATAATAGGAACGATTCCTAATAAGAAGAATGAAAAAAGAACCTTCAAGCAAATTCCGAGACAGCAGGCAGAGAATGCGAATATTGAAACTTCTGCAGGCATCCGATAGCCATCCAACCGCAGATGTTCTGTACAGCAAATTGAAAAAGGAATTTCCGAAGCTCAGCCTCGGCACTGTTTATCGGAATTTAGCAATTCTTACAGAACAAGGATTTGTAAAAAAAATTCACTTCGGCAGCACGTTCGACCGATATGAAGCTCGCCTTGACCAGCATTATCATTTTATCTGTGAGACGTGTAAAAACATTTTTGACTTCACCATGCCGGTATATAACGATTTGAATGCCAAAGCGCGCAAAGCGACAAATTTTGCGGTCCAGCGCCATATGATAGAATTTTTTGGAACTTGTCAAGATTGTCTGAAACCGAAAAGACGTAAATAAACACTAACT